>JBPCSR010000115.1:0-2925 GCA_051006935.1 Gaiellales bacterium | reverse complement strand
GAGCACGCCGTCGATCCGCTGCTCGGGTCGATCGACGGGCAGCTGCTCGTCGGCCGGCTCGCGGCCGCGTAGTCTTCCCGCACACGACCACCGGAGGCACTGGTTCCATGGCACAGGTTTCGATCGGCTCGCTGGGCGACTTCGAGGAGGGCACGCCGACCTTCGCCGAGGCCGATGGCACGCGCCTGTGCGTCGTGCGCGTGGGCGACACCGTCCACGCGATCTGCGACGACTGCCCGCACGCCGAGGCCTCGCTGTCCGAGGGCGACTTCCTCGCCGACGACATGGCCGTCGAGTGCCCGCTCCACGGCTCCGCGTTCAACATCGTGACCGGCAACCCCGACGTGCCGCCGGCCACCGAGGCCGTGCGCGTCTTCCCGGTCACCGTCGACGGCGACGACGTGCTCGTCGAGGTCTAGCCCGGCGATGCCGATCACGCTGATCGTCGGCGGCGGCATGGCCGGCCGTGCCGCCGCGCTGACGCTGCGCCGCGTCGGGTACCAGGGCGAGATCGTCCTCGTCGCCGACGAGGACACGCCGCCGTACGATCGTCCGCCGCTCTCCAAGTCCGTGATCGTCGGCACGGCCGACCTCGAGAAGGTGGTCAAGCCCGCGCGCGCGACGTACGCGGAGGACGGCATCGACCTGCGCCTCGGCGTGGCCGTGACCGCCGCCGACGCGGGCACCCGCACCGCCGTGCTCTCCGACGGGAGCGAGATCGCGTGGGACGCGCTGGTGCTGGCCACGGGCTGCGCGCCGCGGTCGATCCCCGTGCCCGGGCTCGACCTGCCGGGCGTCTTCCGCGTCACGCGGCTCGACGAGGCGCTGGCGATCCAGGCGATCCTCGCGACCGGCCCGAAGCGCCTCGCCGTGATCGGCGGCGGCTTCATCGGCATGGAGGCGGCGGCCGCCGCCGTCGCGGCCGGCCACACCGCCACCGTGCTCGAGGCCGCGCCCGAGCCGATGGCGCGCCCGCTCGGCCTGAGCGTCGCCGAGCGCGTGCTGCGCTGGGCCACCGATCGCGGCGTCGAGGTGCGTGCGGGCGTCGGCGTCGAGGAGGTGCTCGGCGACGACCGCGCGACCGGCGTGCGGCTCGCGACCGGCGACGTCGTCGAGGCCGACCTCGTGATCTGCGCGATCGGCCAGGTGCCGCGCCTCGAGCTGGCCGAGCTGCTCGGCTGCGAGCTCGCGGCCGGCGGCGTCGAGGTCGACAACCGCATGCGCACGAGCGTCGATGGCGTCTTCGCGGTCGGCGACATCGCCGCCTTCCCGTCCAAATGGGCCGACGAGGACCGCATCCGCGTCGAGCACGCCGGCGTGGCGATCGGCCACGGCCAGACCGCGGCGGAGCAGATCGCGACCGGCGAGGGGATCTTCGAGGACCTGCCGACGTTCTGGTCCGACCAGGGCGACATCACGCTCAACATGGTCGGCGTGCCGCGCCCCGACGACGAGATCGTCTGGCGGGGCGACCAGGAGACGCCCGCCTGCACGGCCTTCTACCTGCGCGACGGGCGCCTGCGCGCCGCGATGTCCGTCGGCGACATGAAGACGCTGCGCGCGGTGCGCAAGCTGTTCGCGGCGGGCGTCTCGCCGACCGCCGACCAGCTGGCCGATCCCGACGTGGACCTGGCGGCGCTGGCCGCCGGCTGAGCCTACGGCTCGTCGCGCTGCTTGCGCAGGTACTCCTGCAGCTCGGCCTCGAGCTCGTCGGCGCTCGGCAGGTCGGCCTCCGAGGTGATCTCGTCGGCGTCGTCCTCGCCGAAGTCCTCGTCGTCCTCGTCCTCATCCTCGTCGTCGTAGTCGTCGCCGTTGTCGAGGCGGTCCTCGAGGTCGGTGACGTACGAGCGCATCTCGGCGTCCTTCTCCACGACGCGCGCGATCTGCCGGTCGAACTCCGCGGACGCCGTCTCGAGCTCGGTCGGCGAGAGGTCGCAGTCGATGATCGGCTCGAGCGCCTGGATCAGCGCCAGCGCCGCAGTCGGGTTCGGGTTGCCGCCGAGGTAGTGCGGCACGGCGGCCCAGAGGCTCGCCGAGGGGATGCCGACCTTGCCGAAGTCGTCGTGCAGCACGCCCACGATGCCGGTCGGTCCCTCGTAGCGGACGGGCTCGAGCCCGAAGCGGTCGATCAGCGCGGCGTCGTGCGCGGCGCCGGAGACGGGGACGTCGCGCGTGTGCGGCGTGTCGGCGAGCAGCCCGCCGAGCGTGACCGCGAGCGTGCAGCCGAGCTCGGCCGAGAGCTCTGCGATCGCCCGGCTGAACTCGCGCCAGCGGAAGTTCGGCTCGGTGCCGATCACGAGCACGATGTCGCGCTCGCCGTTGGGCAGGTGCGCGTGGAAGAACTCCGTCTCGGGCCACGTGATCTGGCGGACGTGCCCCTCCTCGACGCTCACCTGCGGTCGCGTCTGCTGATAGTCGACGAACCCGTCCGGATCGATCTCGCCGAACCGCTCGGCGTCGCAGCGGTTCTTCAGGAAAGCGGCCGCGATCGTCGCCGCGGAGCCTCCGTCGTTCCACCCGCGGAAGGCGGCGATCACGATCGGATCGCGCAGCGTCGGCTGGGAGGTCAGCTGGATCGTGCCCACGACCGAACACTACGTGGATCGGCGGCGGTCGGCCGAGATCGCTGCGGGATCCCCGCGCGCGTCAGCGCGGCGGCCGTCGCGACAGGCGCGACCACAGGTCGACGGGGAGGCTCACGGGGCCGCGGATCACCCGTCCGCCGCGGCGGTAGCCGAGCCGGACGAAGCGCGCACCGTCGGCGCGCTCGAGGGTCTGGATGACGATCTCGCCGACGGCGTCGTCGCCCGGCTCGACGACCTCGGCGATCAGGATCGCGCGGCCGCCGGGGACGGCGATCGTGGGGCGGGCGGGGGAGGGGAGGATGGTGGAATCGGCCATGCCGACCAGCGTGCGCCCGGGCGC
>JBPCSR010000114.1:0-4839 GCA_051006935.1 Gaiellales bacterium | reverse complement strand
GAGGAGGAGCTGCACAGCCCCGAGTACGTGAAGATCGCCTCCAAGGAGATCACGGTCGACACGATCGAGCAGCGCGTCGTGTTCTGCGAGCCGCGCGAGAAGCTCGAGTTCGTCGAGAAGTTCCTCGAGGAGACGAAGCCGCGCTGCGCGATCGTCTTCGCCCGCACGAAGATCGGCACGCAGCGCCTCGCCGACGACCTCAAGCGCCGCGGCCACAAGGTGCGTGCGCTGCACGGCGACATGAGCCAGGGCTCGCGCGACTCCGTGATGATCGCGTTCCGCGGCCAGCGCGTGCCGCTGCTCGTCGCCACCGACGTGGCGGCCCGCGGACTCGACGTCAGCCACGTCACGCACGTCATCAACTACGAGCTGCCCGACGAGGCCGAGGTGTACGTGCACCGCATCGGCCGCACGGGCCGCGTCGGTCGCGAGGGCTTCGCCATCTCGCTCGTCTCCAACAAGGAGAAGCCGAAGCTCGAGCAGATCGAGCGGCTGCTCAAGCGCGAGATCGTGCGCTACGGCGACAGCGCGCCGGTCGCGGTCGCCGCGCCGTCCGAGCCCGTCGAGGACGCCGTGGCGGAGCAGCGTGACGAGCCGCGCACGGAGACGCCGCGCGCCGAGGGCGACGAGCCGAAGAAGCGCCGCCGCCGTCGCGGTGGCCGCGGACGCGGCAAGGGCGGCTCGGGCGAGGGCGCACCCGCGCCCGTCGGCGCCGAGTAGGGCACTCCGGCAGGAGCGGGGCCACGGCCCCGTCGGATCAGTCGTCGACGCGCGCGTGCTGGAACAGCATGCGCACGAACAGCGGTGCGCGGAAGCCGAGCACGCCGAGGATCCCGATGCCGATCGCGACCGAGCCGAGGATCACGAGCCACTCGGTGAAGTCGGGCGGGCGGATCGCGAAGAAGTCGGCGACGAACGGGATCTCGTACGCGAGCACGATGCCTGCCACCAGGAACGCCATCAGCACGCCGACGCCCCACGCGCGCACATGCGACTGCTCGACCGCCTCGTCCTCGAGCAGGAGGATCAGGTAGTAGCTGAGCAGCACGAGCACGAGCAGCGCCGCTGAGCGCGCATCGACGAGGTCGTGGCCCGGCATGCTGCGCACGATGCCGTAGGCGGCGAGCACGCCGATCGCGTTGACGATGCCGCCCGGCACGCTGAACTTGAGCAGGTCGCGCAGGAACGGCACCTTCGTCGGCAGGCCCACGCTCGGCGCGACGGCCAGTACGAACGCGGGGATGCCGACGGTGAACGCGCCCGCCAGCGACAGGTGGCGCGGGAGCAGGGGGTAGGCGGCGCCCGCCACGCCGATCGTGAGGATCAGCGTGGCCGCGAAGGCGCTCTTGACGACGAAGAGCTTCGCGACGCGGCGGATGTTGGCGAGGATGCGGCGGCCCTCCGCGACGCCGGCCGGCAGCGAGGAGAACGAGCCGTTGAGCAGCACCATGTCGCTCACGCCCTTGGCGATCTGCGAACCGGAGCCGAGCGCGATCGCCATCCGCGCGGTCTTCATCGCGGGCACGTCGTTGACGCCGTCGCCGATCATCGCGACGTAGCGGCCGCGGCGGCGCAGCGCGTCGACGAGCTCGCGCTTCTGCTCTGGCGTGATGCGCCCGAACACGCTGTGCGCCTCGGCGACGTCGGCCATCGCCTCGAGGTCGCCCATCGGCAGGTCGGCGCCGCTCATCGCCGTGACGTCGCCGAAGCCCGCGGCCTCCGCGACCGCCTCGACCGTGCGCGGCGCGTCGCCCGAGATCACCTTGAGGTCCACGCCCTGCGCGCGGAAGAAGCCGACGACGTCCGCGGCGTCGGCGCGCATCTGCTCGGCGAGCACGACGATGCCGGCGGGCTCGAAGCCGACCGGCTGCGGGGTCGCGTCCTCGTCCTCCGGGATCGGGGGCAGCGCCTGCGCCGTGCCGACCACGAGCACGCGACCGCGCTGCTCCTGAAACGCCGCCACCGCCTGCGCCAGCGGCCCCGCGCCGAGCACCTCAGGCGCGCCGAGCACGATCGCCCCGTCGTCGAGCTGCACGCCCGACCATTTCCACTGCGACGAGAAGGGCAGCTCCGCTCGCACGGGCTCGGGGGCGGAGGGGATCGCCGCGGCGATCGCGTCGGACGAGCCCGAGCGGATCTCCGCGGAGGCCGCGAGCCGACCGAGCAGGCGCCGCACGCCGTCCTCGGTGCGCTCGGGGGCCGCGACGACGTCGGTGAGGCGCAGCGAGCCGTCGGTGAGCGTGCCCGTCTTGTCCACGCAGATCGTGTCGACGCCGGCGAGCGACTCGACGGCGTTGAGGCGCTGCACGAGCGCGCCCGCGCGCCCGATCTTCACGGCGCCGAGCGCGAAGGTGATGCTCGTCAGCAGGATCAGGCCCTCCGGCACGACGGAGATGAGCCCCGCGGTCGCCGTCTCCGCCGCCTGCTGGAAGTTCGTCGCGTGGATGCGGAACGCCACGATCAGCGCGACCGAGAGCGGGATCATCGAGAGCAGCAGCGCGCGCAGCAGGCGGTCGATGTCGAGCTGCAGCGGCGAGCGCTGGTCGGTGGCCTGCCGGGCGGCGTCCGTGAGACGGTTGGCGTAGGCCGAGGCGCCCGTCGCCGTGACGCGGTACACGCCGGCGCCCGCCGCGCAGTACGCGCCCGAGTAGACGGCGTCGCCCGGGCGCCGCGAGACGTGGTCGGCCTCGCCCGTGAGGATCGACTCGTCGATCGCCAGTCCGCGCGCCTCGATCACCTCGCCGTCCGCGACGACCTGGTCACCCGGCTGCAGCTCGACGATGTCATCGGGCACGACCTCCTCCGCGAGGATCTCGACCGTCGTGCCGTCGCGCCGCACCGTCGCGCGCGGCGCGATCAGGAGCGCGAGACGATCGAGCGTGCGCTTCGCCCGCACCTCCTGCACGATGCCTATCACCGCGTTGATCGCGATCACGCCGGCGAACAGCGCGTCCTTCCACGCGCCCGCGATCAGGATCAGCACGAGGAACCCCAGCGTGATCAGGTTGATCAGCGTGAAGACGTTGCGGCGGATGATCGCGCGCAGCGGAATGCTCGTGCGCGTCGGCTCGGGCTCGCCGAGCGCGCGACGGCGCTCCGCGACCTGCGCGGAGGTCAGTCCCTCGGCTGCGGCGGCGCTCACCCCGCTGATCGTACCGAGCGGCGGGGAACGGTCCGCTCCGGCTCGTCAAGCCCCGTCTGCGCGACCTGCAGCACGCCGTGGGCGTAGCTCGCCGCGCTGCCCTCGCTGACGCCGCCCTGGTTCTCCGACAGCGCGACCGTGATCAGCGTGCCCGACGGCTCGAAGACGGCGGCGACGTCGTGCCAGACGACGTCGATGTACCCGATCTTGTGCGCGACGACCCAGCGCGACCACGGCTTGAAGAGGCCGGGGTAGTCCGTGTGCGCGAGCAGCCAGAGCGCCACGCGCGCGTCGCGCTGCGTCAGCCCCAGCGCGTGGGCACGGCCCGCGCCGTGGGCGGCCTGCACGATCTCCTCCATCAGGAGGCCGAGGTCGTGGGCGGTGACGACCTTGCAGCACTTGAGCTGCGGCTGGTCGTCGACGCGCACCGGCGGCGCCGTCCCGTGCCGGTCCTGGTTGGGCAGGTAGCCGCCGGCCTCGTCGGTGCGCACGGCGCCGAGCCGGTGGGCCGTGGCGGTGACGCGAGCGCCGCCCGTGTCCACGCTGCCGTCGCCGACGGCCTTGAGCATCTCGTTCGCCGCGTCGTTCGAGGAGGCGCGGATCATCGACTGCAACGTGCCCCATTCGCGGGCGCCGACCGGGTCGCGGCGCAGGCGGATCAGGTACGTGATCATGATCGGCAGCTTCGCCGTGCTCGCCGCCGTGAACCGCGCGCCCGCGTTCCATGAGGCGCCGCGGCCCGTCGCGAGGTTGATCGCCCACGCGGCGGCCGAGCCCGCGGGGCGCGAGAGGCGCTGCATGCGCCGCTGGGCCATGGGCGGCGTGATCGTGGTGGGCACCGTCGTCGCGGCCGACTTCGGCAGGCCGAGCACGTTCGCCGTGGTGACCCGTCCGATCGCCCGGCCGTTCGCGTACGCGATCACCGTCAGGTGCAGATCGCGCGACGGCAGCCCGAGCGGCCCGATCGTCGCGCGCCGCGTGGGCTTCGGCAGCGGCACGAGCCGGTACTGGCGGCCGTCCACGCGCACGGCGATGGCGTCGACGGGCTGCGTCGCGCGGAAGGCCACGATGCCGGGATTCGCCTCGAACGGGCGCGGGGCGTCGACGGTGAGCGCCAGAGCCATGCCGCGCACGATATCCCGCCGGGCACGCGGTGTCCGGCGGCCGCAGTAGCGTGCCGGACAGGTGGAACCGCACGAGGATCTCGCACGTCTGCTCGACCTCCGGCTGGCCGGGCTCTGGGCCGAGCTCTTCGAGGTGCCGCGCGACAAGTGGGACCCCGAGCTGATCGGCTGGTACCTGCGCACCGCCTACTCGCAGGGCTACGCCGACGCGATGTCGTACATCGACCGGGCCGAGATGCGCGACGAGCTCCAGCGCATCGACGACGCCTATCCCGACGCCGCCTGACACGGCTGGAATCCTCCGCCCTCCGATAGACTTGGTGCCGTGAGCGAGACGCCCGCCGCCACCCCCGAGGAGCCCCGTCAGGGGTTCCGCCACGTCCGCCTGGTGATCGCGCTCGTCGTGGCGTCGCTGCTCGGCACGTTCGCCGTCTACACGGCGTTCGCCGACTCGTCGATCCCGGTCCTGATGGTCTCGCAGGCGCAGGCGTACACGGGCGAGAAGGTGCGCCTCGAGGGCAAGGTCACCCAGTCGGCCGGTGACGCCGCCGACCCGAGCGGGATGCGCTTCAC
>JBPCSR010000113.1:0-3152 GCA_051006935.1 Gaiellales bacterium | reverse complement strand
GACGCCCGCTGCTACGCTGCGCCCGTTCAGCGGCGCGGGGCAGCGCGCCGGCACCCGATGCGCTGCCGGAGAAGAGACGCACATGGACACCCAGACGGACCGCACTGAGAGGCCGATCACCGAGCCGATTCCCGTCGAGCGCCGTCATCTGACGGGCTTCGACGTCGCCGTCCTGTGGTCGAACATGGGCGTCAGCCTGCTCGGCATCGTTGCCGGCGCAGGCCTGATCGCCTACGGCGCCGGCTCGACGCGAGCGCTCGTCGCCACGCTCGTCGGCGGCGTCATCGGCGGCCTCATGCTCGCGGCGGCCGGCGCGCTCGGCGCGGCCTCGGGCCAGCCCGGCATGGTCGTGCTGCGCCGTGCGCTCGGCGATCGCGGGTCCTACCTCCCCACCGCGCTGAACATCGTCCAGGGCTTCGGGTGGGGCACCTTCGAGATCCTCGTGATCGCGGAGGCAGCGCGCCTGATCGTCGACGTCGACGCCCGCTGGCCCTTCGCGGTCGCGGCCGGCGCCATCGGCACCGCGCTCTCGATCATCGGCCCCGAGAACGTCACGCGTCGCCTGCTCAAGCGCTTCGTCACGCCGCTCGTCGCGATCGCGATCGTGTACCTGCTGATCCGCCTGGCGCTCGACGGCACCTCATCGGAGCTCGGCACCGCCGCGGCCGGCGGCATCGGGCTGATGGCGGCGATCGACCTCGTCGTCGCGAACTTCGCCTCGTGGCAGCCGCTCGTACCCGACTACACGCGCTTCGCGCGGTCCGTCAAGGGCGCGGCGCTCGGCGTCGGCGTGGGCTTCGGCGTCGCGAGCACGATCACCTTCGCGGTGGGCATCCTCGCGGCGACGCGCGCGGGCGGCATCGACTCGGCCTCGGCGGGCGTGGCCGTGATCCTCGCGATCCCGCTCGGCACGCTCGTGGCCGCCATCCTCGTGGTGGACGAGTCGGAGAAGGGCTTCGCCAACATCTACTCAACCGCCGTCTCGATCCGCAACTTCGCGCCGAACGCGCCCCAGGCCCCGATCGTCGTGGTCGTCGGCGCGATCGTCACGCTCGGCGCGGTGACCGTCTCGCTCGACCGCTTCTTCGACTTCCTGTTCCTGCTCGGCGCCGTCTTCGTGCCGCTGTTCGGCGCGGTCTTCGCCGATCGCATCCGCCCGGTCGCGCCGCACGCCACGATCACGGCGTGGATCGCCGGCTTCCTGCTCTACGAGTGGCTGAGCCCGACCACGATCCTCAACGTCGCCGACCACGTCTCGCCGCTCTTCGGCGGCGCGATCGGGGCGACCCTGCCCGCGTTCGCCCTCGCGGCGCTGATCCGCCTGCTCTGGCCCGCCCGCTAGCGGGTGCCCCAGAGGCGATCGCCGGCGTCGCCGAGCCCCGGGACGATGTAGCCGACCTCGTTGAGGCACTCGTCGAGCGCCGCGACGTGGATGTCGACGTCGGGGTGGTCCGTCTGCATCCGCTCCACGCCCTCGGGCGCGGCGAGCAGCGAGAGCAGCTTGACCTTGTGCGCCCCGCGCTCCTTGCAGACGGTGGCGGCGTACGACGCGGAGCCGCCCGTCGCGAGCATCGGGTCGATGATCAGCATCACGCGCTCGCTGAGGTCCTTCGGCAGCTTCTCGTAGTAGCTGACCGGCTGGAGCGTCTCCTCGTCGCGGTACATCCCGAGGAAGCCCACGCGGGCCACCGGGATCATCGCCAGCACGCCGTCGAGCATCCCGACGCCGGCGCGCAGGATCGGCACGACGCCGACCTTCTTGCCCGACACGCGGCGGCCGATCGTCTCCTTGATCGGCGTGGTCACCTTCACGTCCTCGAGGACGAGGTCGTGCGTCGCCTCGTACGCGAGCACCCCCGCGAGCTCGCTCGAAAGGGCACGGAAGTCGCGGGTCGAGGTCTCCACCGCGCGCAGCAGCGCGATCTTGTGCTGGACGAGCGGGTGCTCGCAGACATGCAGCGTCATGGCGCCATGCTACCGATCGCCCCGACGGCCTAGAAGCGGCGATCGGCCCGCATCGGCTCGACCCAGGCCGGCGCAGCGCCGTCGAGGATCATCTCGGCGAGCAGGGCGCCGGTCGAGGGCGCCAGCGTCACGCCGAGCATGCCGTGGCCGGTCGCCAGGTAGAGGCCGTCGTGGCCGGGCACCGGGCCGAGCAGCGGCAGCGAGTCGGGCGTGGCGGGCCGGAAGCCGGCCCAGCCCTCCACCGTCGCCTCGCTGCGCGCGGGATGCCAGTCGGCGAGGTAGGAGCACGCGTCGGAGACGACGAGGTCGAGCCGGCGCCGATCGACGCGGAGGTCCTTGCCGGGCAGCTCGAAGACGCCGGCGATGCGCACGCCCTCCTCGTACCCCGAGACGCCGATCTTCGACTCGGTCATGTAAAGCGCCTGCGACGGGCGCGTCCCCTCGCCCCTGAGCGTGATCGAGTAGCCCTTGGCCGGGACGATCGGCACCTCGATGCCGAGCGGCTTGAGCAGCGCCGGGCTGAGCGCGCCGGTGGCGACGATCACGCGATCCGCCCGCACCGGGCCCGCGTCGGTCGCGATCTCCCACCCGCTCGCGGTCTGGGCCATGCCCGTCACGGCGGTCTCCTCGCGCACCTCCTGCCCGAGCCCGACGAGCCGGTCGGCGAGGCCGCGCATCAGCGACTGCGGCTGCACGTAGCGGTCGATGGTCGTGCGCACCACGAAGCGGACCTCGTCGCCGATCGCGGGCTCGAGCGCGCGCGCCTCCTCGGGCGTGAGCGTCTCGATGCGTCCCTCGAAGCCGACCTTCCGCAGGTCCTCGAACACGGGGCCGAACCACGCGATCCCCTTCTCCGTCTTGCCGAGCGTGAGGATGCCGCCGCTGTGCATCTCGAACGGGATGCCGTCGGCGGCGTACGCGTCGAGCACCTCGAAGGTGCGGCGGTTGAGGTTGTGCAGCGCCTCGACGCCCTTGAGGAAGCGCTCGCGCGAGGCGGCGCCGCGGAACGCCCACAGCCAGCGCAGCCAGCGCGTGTCGAGCTCCGGCCGGATGATCAGCGCGCCGTTGGGGTCGAACGCGCTCTTCATCCCCATCATCAGCGTGCCGGGCGAGGCGAGCGGGAACGAGATGGTCGGCGAGACCCAGCCCGTGTTGCCCTTGGAGGCGCCTTCGCCGATGCGGCCGCG
>JBPCSR010000112.1:0-12001 GCA_051006935.1 Gaiellales bacterium | reverse complement strand
CCGTTGCCAATGGCGATGCGATACGCGTGCTCCGATCCTCGTTCGCGGACAACGACGGCTGGAACTACGGCGGTGCGATCTCCGCCGAGACGTCTGGGTCCAGCACGCTGGACCACGTGACATTCGCCCGCAACCGCAACACCGCCGACAGCGGCGGCGGGGCGGTGTACATCGATTCCAGGCCGGATGACACCGCCGATCTGACGGTCACCAACACGACGTTCACCGGCAACGTGTCGGCGTACGGATCCGCGCTGAACGTCGAGGATCTGCGCGACGTCACGATCGAACGGACGGTCTTCACCGGCAACCGTGGGACCGAAGGCGTGTTCGCCGTCGGGCCGCGGGTCGACGCGACGATCCGGCAGTCGGCGATCGTTGCCAACGAGAGCACGGTTACCTCCCGAGGCGGGAACGGGGGAGTCCTCGTCTGGACGGGCGCGAACTTGACAGTGGAGAACTCCACCATCGCCGACAACGTGATTGCGGACGACCTGTCGGCCGACGTTCGGGGCGCTGCCCTCCGGGTGCACAACGGGACGGTGTCCCTCTCGAGCGTCACCATCGCCGGCAACGTCAACACCGCGGCAAGCGGCGGCGCCGGTGGAGTGTTCATCGAGGACGACGTTCCGGCCGTAGTCGGTATCACCGCGACGAACTCCATCATTGCGGGCAACAGCGACAAGGACGGTCCGGCCAACTGCGGGGCCGTCACTGCAGTTGCGGGCAGGCTCGATCTGCTCGGTGCTGGCGTGCTGGGAGTGGACTGCGGCGCGACGTCCGGCGATGGGATCACGGTCACCGACGACCCCAAGCTCGATACGTTGCGCGAGTCGCCGATGGTCGATGGCGACGGCGTCACCTGGATCCGGCCGCTCTCGGTGACGAGCCCCGCGCTGGATGCGGGCGAGACGGCGCTGACGGTCGATCAGCGCGGCGTCGCACGACCGCAGGGATCGGCAGCCGATGTCGGCGCCGTGGAGATGCGTCCCGCCGCACTCGGCGTCGCGTTGGTCGGCCCGGACGAGCCCGTCGCCGTCGGTGCGAAGGCGACGCTTCGTGCCGTGGCGCGGAACCGCGGCGACTTTCCCACGTCCGCGTCGACGTTCGCGTTGACCCTGCCCTCGACGATGCTGCGCTTCGGCACCGCCCTTGACGGTGCGAGCTGCTCGGCCAGTGCTGAAGGCGCGAGGTGCGCGCTCGGCGTGCTGCAGGGCGACGAGGAGCTGCCGATCGGCATCACCGCGGATGCCCTGGCGGCGGGCAGCGCGGAGGCGGTCGCCGCGTTGTCGGCGACCGGTCTGGCGACAGCCCGCGCGACCGCGACGGTCGGCATCGTCGGCGGCAGCGGCGGCGGCAGCGGAGTGGCCACAGGCGTCTGCGTGCGCACGACGGTTCGGCCACGTGCCGGCAGTCCGCGGCGCGCGCGGCTTACCTGCCGCATCACCCTCCATCGCGTCGGGGCGTACGCCATCCGGGTGCCCAAGCCGAGCGGCAGCTGGAAGATCGCCGCCGGGTCGCGGGTCGCGGGTACGAAGCTGCGCACACCAAAGGCGCGCGTCACCACGAAGAACGAGCGCGTGGATCGCCGAATCGTGGTCAAGCTGCTCGTTCCGCGCGGCGCGCGGTGGGCTCCCGTGGTGATCACGCTCACCGACGCCAGCGGTCGGCGCACCACCACGCGCATCGGCTGAACCGGGTCCGACGCGGCGCCGGAAGCGCCCGTGCGTGCGGGCGAACGCCGTCGCCAACGTGGAACGTGGGCGGTCGGTCCACAGTCAGGCCTGAGAACGCACTGCAGGAATCGCCGCACCCGAAGGCGCGGAACCGTCAGAGAAGTTCGTTTCAATCCTGCCCCTGCTCTGCCGGAACCCCGCAGCGCATCTCGCCTGGGGACGCTCCGAGACGCTTCGGCAGCTCCAGCGCCAGCGTGACTGGCACGTTGCGCGCGGCAAGGCCGTACCGGCCGGGCGTGGTCACCGCGGGACCCTCAGAGGGAACGCGGCGGCGCGGTGTCCTGCGCCTCGACGGCGACGTTGCCGGTCCAGCGCACGTGCTGTTCCATGAGGTCGCGTGCGAGGTCGCTGTCGCGCTCGCGGATTGCGTCCGTGATCTGCTGATGATCCTTCAGCACGGTCTGGCGATGCTGCGGCGTGTAGGCGGCGTATGCCCGATAGCGCATGGGGATCACCATGACCTGGTTGATCATCCTGTTGAGGCGGGGGATCTCGGAGGCCTCGGCGATGATGTCGTGGAAGTCGAGGTTCTCGTTGATGAGGTCGTCCACGACGTCGACGGAGTCCCGATCGAGCATGTCGGAGAATCGGGCATTGCTCTCCTCGAGCTTGCGGATCACACCGTCGTTCGCGCGGCTCGCCGAGAGCTGCGCGGCGAAGCCCTCCAGCGCCGCCCGCAGGTTGTAGACGTCGCGCAGCTCATCCGCGCTGTAGGAGCGCACCACGGCGCGCCGTGTCGCGGTGGATTCGACGAGGCCTTCGTTGCGGAGCTCGATGATGGCCTCGCGAATCGGCGTTCGGCTGATCCCAAGCTCCTCTGCCAGGGACTTCTCCTGGAGGACGGCTCCGGGCTGCAATCGTCCTTCGAGGATCGCCAACCGCAGGAGATTCGCGACGGCATTCCCCGCGCGCTCGCTGGTGATGACCGGCTGAGCGCCGAAAACGGAAGTCTCATTCGTCGCTGCCACGGTGAGTGCGAATAGTAACGCTAGCGAGCGACGGTCATGGAGTGCGAACGTGATCCCGGCGCGATGTCGGGGAGGGGCAGAGGGGAGAGCCGCTCGTATCGCGCCGGGATCACGTCGTGCCTACATCAGTCTCCTGAGGTGGCGGGACTCTGCACCGCGCCGCCGCCCCATTCGACCTCGTCGGTGCCGTGCGTTTCCTCCGAGTCGGAGACGCGAAGGCCGGTGACCTTCTCGAGGATCACGCACATGATGAACGCGGGAACCGCCGACACCAGGAAGATGGCGACGATGCCCACGAGCTGCCAGAGCGGGTTGATCTCCGCATGCTGGAAGCCGAACTCGCCCTCCAGACCGAAGTACCCGCCGGTCTTCGTGCCCCAGCCGATGAAGCCGGCGAGCATCACGCCGACGATCCCGTTGAACAGCGCCAGCGGGACGACCTTGGACTCGTCGATCCCGGTCTTCTGCATGACCTTCTGACCGATGATCGTGACGATCGGGCCGAACAGGGACACGATCAGGATCACCCACGGCTTGGTGATGTCGAACAACGCGCCGCAGAGCACCGCGCCGGAGATGGGACCGAGCAGGATCCAGATCGGATTGCGCTGTCGGTAGGCGATGATCACGCCGACGAGGCCCGCCCCGAGGAACGAGGTGATGACGTTCGTGACGATCAGCCCGAACCCGGTGCTCGTCATCGAGATGCCGAACACGCCCTCGCCGGGGACGAACCAGGACGAACCGAGCGCGATGAACGGCAGGGCGAACATGATCAGCACCATGCCCGCGCCGATCATCCCCATGTTGCCGAGCGGCCGCTCGTTCTTCGGCGGCTGGCCGTCAGGGCCGAGGCCCTTGCGCGGCCCGAGGCGCCAGGCCAGTACCAGGCTGAAGAACCCCGAGAAGATGTACAGGGGGTAGAGCCCGTCGAAGTCATGGACGCCGCGGTTCGTGAGCGGGCTCACCGGTCCCCAGCACAGGTAGCCGGCGAGCGGCGACAGCACGAGGCCGACGACGGCGGACATGATGATCAGCGGCACGCCCTTGACCCGCTCGACGGCGGAACTGTGGACGAGAGCCATCGTGGCCATCGAGAAGGTCATGAAGAACACCAGGAAGATCTGGTTCACGTCGGCCTCGGGCAGGATCTTCGGATCGATGCCGGATGAGACTTGCGTGACGAACGTGCCGCCGAGCCACCAGTCCTTGAGGGCCTGGGAGAGCGGATTCGGCAGCCCGAACGCCTGGTTGAACGACCACTGCCAGATCGCGTAGCCGACGAAGATGGTCGAGAGTCCGGCCACCATCGCGCAGGCGATCTTGACGACCCACGTGTCGAGCAGGTTCTTCTTGCGGACGATGCCGCTGTCGATCAGGCCGAGCGCGAGGACCACGAGGATCACGCAGAAGGCCGCGAACGTGTACAGGAAGTCCAGGAAGTACGTGTCGAGCGAGAGTTGTTCTTTGAATACTTGCAACGGTCTGTCTCCTCCATTGGTTCGTTGCTGAGTGCGGTCGGAGCTCGCGACGACATGTCGAGAGGGCCCCGGAGATCACGATTTCGGTCGAGCTGCTCGCGTTCTGTAGACCCTCCCTCCGTGGAATCATGCGCGTTTCGGACGCGCTTGATGCTCTCGTACATGCATGTATACTCGTATACCACCAGCAATTGCAACAGGAGATTGCATGTCGGAGGAGCCCGATACCACGCAGAGCGTCGATTCCGTGTACGCGCGCGCCGGCTTCGGCTTCCGCGGACCGCGGGGAACGCGACCCGCGGTCGTGGTGATCGACTTCTCCCGTGGCTTCACGGAGGCGCAGTTCCCGACCGGAAGCGACCTCTCCGATCAGGTGCGCGCGGCGGCTGAGTTGCTCGACGCGGCGCGCGCGAGTGGGGTGCCGTGCCTGTTCACGACGATCGCCTACGACCGGGGCGAGGAGACCAGGCTCGCCTGGCTCCGCACGGCGCCGGGACTCGCCGTGCTCGCCGCGGGAACCGAGCTCGTGGACCTCGACCCGCGGCTGGAGCGGCGTGACGACGAGCCGCTGATCGTGAAGAAGGGGGCATCGGGCTTCTTCGGGACCGACCTCGCCGATCAGCTGCGCGTCATCGGCGTCGACACCGTCGTGCTCTGCGGCGCGACGACGAGCGGGTGCGTCCGGGCGTCCGCCGTCGATGCCGTGCAAAGCGACTTCGCGGTGCTGGTCGTCCGCGATGCGGTCGGCGATCGCGCGCAGGGCCCGCACGAGGCGAACCTCTTCGACATCGACGCCAAGTACGGCGACGTGATCGATGTCGCCGAGGCGATCGACTACGTCGTCTCCGTCGGCGGCGACGCGTGAGCGAGCGCGAGGCGCGCGACGCGGCGCTCGCGCGGGTGCGCGGCGCGGTGGGGTCGCACGGCGGTGCGAGCACCTGGGTCGAGCGCGATGGCGTTCGCCTGCACTCGCTCGTCTTCGGCAGCGGCCCGCTCGACGTCGTTGTGCTCCCCGGCATCACGAGCCCGGCTCCGACCTGGGCGTTCGTCGCCGGATGGCTCGGCGACCTCGCTCGGGTCACGGTGCTCGACATCCGCGGTCGGGGCCTGTCCGACGCGCCCGACGCCGGCTACCAGCTCGCGGACTACGTCGACGATGCGATCGCCGTCTGCGAGCAGCTCGGCATCGCGGAGCCCGTGGTGCTCGGGCATTCGATGGGCGCCCGCATCGGCGCGGCGATGGGAGCCGCGCGACCCGGTTTCGCCAGCGCGTACATCCTGCTCGATCCGCCGTTGAGCGCTCCGGGCAGGTCGTACCCGACCTCGTGGGAGTCCTTCGCGCAGCAGCTCGACGAGGGCATCGCCGGCACGACGCTCGAGGCGGTTCGCGCGTTCTACCCGCGCTGGGCCGAGGCCGAGCTGCAGATCCGCATCGACTGGCTCCCGACCTGCTTCCCGCCGGCGATCCGGGAGACGTACGACGCATTCGAGGTCGACCTGTTCGAGACGAGCTGGGACGCGCTCGTCGACACCGCCACGTTCGTCTACGGCACCGCGAGCCCCGTCGTCACCGCCGCCGACCTCGCGCGCATCCGCGACCTGCAGCCGATGGCGACGCTGATCGGCGTCGAGGGCGCTGGCCACATGATCCCGTGGGACGAGCCGGAAGCGGCTCGCATCGTCCTGCGCTCGCTCGTCCAGCCACTGTCCGCGGCGCGCGCCGCAGCATCCCCCCGAGGAGGTCCATCGTGAGCGTCTACACCCACTCGTTCGTCGAGCTGTGCAAGAAGGAGCTGGAGCTCTGCGCGGTGCATGAGGGCGAGATCGTCGCCGTCCTCTCGCAGGGTGACCAGCGGCAGGACTACGCACGCTCCTTCCTCGACGCTGCGCAGCTGCTCGGCGCGACGGCGTTCCACGTAAACATCCCCAATCCGTCCTCGAGCCTCGACGGCGAGTTCGGCGCCTGGACGGTCGGACAGACGCCGCTCGCCAACAACCGCCCGGCGATCGACGCCCTCAAGCAGGCCGACATGGTGATCGACACCATGTTCCTGCTGTTCTCGCCCGAGCAGCTCGAGATCCAGGCGGCCGGGACGCGCATCCTGCTGTGCATCGAGCCCGTCGAACTGCTCACCCGCATGTTCCCGACGAAGGAGCTGCGTGAGAGGATCGAGATCTGCGAGTCCATGCTCGCCGGCGCGAAGACGCTGCGCTTCACGAATCCCGCGGGTTCGGACGTCTCGTACGAGCTCGGCGCGCTGCCCGTGCTCACGCAGTACGGGTACACGGACACCCCCGGCCGGTGGGATCACTGGCCGAGCACCTTCGCGTTCACCGGCGGCGCCGATGACGGGGTCAACGGCAAGGTCGTGATCGCGCCGGGTGACGTGCTCCTGCCGCACAAGACGTACGTCCAGTCGCCGATCGAGCTGACAATCGCGAAAGGGCGCATCACCGACATCTCCGGCGGTGTCGACGCGGCGCTCCTGAGCGACTACATGGAGTCGTTCGACGACGAGAACGCCTACGGCATCGCCCACATCGGCTGGGGCATGGATCCGCGGGCCCGCTGGTCGTGCCTGACCACGGACACGCGCGGCATGGGCATGGAGATCCGCTCGTTCTACGGGAACGTCCTCTTCTCCACGGGGCCGAACTCGGAGCTCGGCGGTACGAACCACACCGCCTGCCACGTCGATGTGCCGATGCACGGCTGCAGCCTGTTCCTCGACGACGAGCCCGTCGTGATCGACGGGGATATCGTGGTGCCCGCATTGAAGGATCCCTCGCGCTCCTGAGGAGGCAGCCATGGCCGATCGCGCATTCACCAGTCCGTTCGACATCGAGACGCCGGCAGGAGCCGACGGCTGGCAGGAGATGTACCCGTACTACTACGTGTTCTCGGACGCGCGACGCGCGTTCGAGGAGGAGAAGTTCTGGTTCTTCGACGGGATGCACAATCCCGAGCCGGTCTACCCCTTCGACGCGATCATGACCGAGAACTGGGCGGTCGCCGTGAACCAGCTGACCACGCGCGTGTGGCTGATCCCGCCGTCGCTCGGCATCGATCATCGCGTGGTCAACGGCTACCTGTACATCAGCCCGAATGCGATCACGGATCCGGAGGTCATCGCGCAGCGCGCCGAGCACTTCACGCGACGCGCCGGACACTACTTCGAGAACTGGGACGCCATCTACGCGGACTGGGTGCGCAAGGCGGAGGACTGCATCGCGCGCCTGAAGGAGATCTCGTTCGCGCCGCTCCCCGAGATGGAGGACGAACGGGTCGTCACCGAGCACCATGGCGTGTACGCGACGTACCACCTCCAGCGGCAGTACGAAGCGCTCATCGCGAGCCTGTTCGAGATGGGGTCGTACCACTTCGAGATGCTCAACCTCGGGTACGGCGCCTACCTCACGTTCCGCGAGTTCTGCCAGGGGGCGTTCCCCGGCATCACGGATCGCACCGTCGCCCGCATGGTGGCGGGCATCGACATCCTGCTGTTCCGTCCCGACGACGAGATCCGCAAGCTCGCTCGGGCCGCCATCGATCTCGGCCTCGCCGACGTCGTTCTCGCGCAGGAGGATCCGCAGGGCATGGTCGCCGCGATCGCCGCGGCGCCGAACGGCGATCGCTGGGTCGAGCAGCTCGAGGCGGCGAAGGATCCCTGGTTCTGGTACTCGACCGGTGCCGGCTACACGCACACGGATCGCGCGTGGATGGACGACATGAGCCTGCCGATGAACGCCCTGCGCGGATACGTCCAGCGGATCGTGGATGGCGAGGATATCGATCGCCCGCTCGAGCAGGTGCTCGAGGAGCGCGATCGCATCACGGCCGAGTACGCGGACCTCCTCGCCGACGCCGACCAGCGCACCGCATTCCTCAATCTCGTGCAGCTCGCGCGGACGGTGTACCCCTATGTCGAGAACCACAACTTCTACGTCGAGCACTGGCATCACTCGATCTTCTGGTCGAAGGTCCGCGAGCTCGGACGGGTGTTCGTCGCCCACGGCTTCTTCGCCGATGAGGAGGACATCTTCTTCCTCCGGCGCACCGAGGTCGCCGACGCGCTCTACGACCTCAGCATCGGCTGGGCCACGGGCACCGATCCCCGCGGGCCGACGTACTGGCCCGAGGTCGTCGCGCGGCGGCGCGACATGTACGGCGCGCTGGCGCGGTGGACGCCTCCGCCGGCCCTCGGCAAGCCGCCGGAGCAGATCACGGAGCCGCTCACGATCATGCTCTGGGGCATCACGCAGGAGGTCGTCGACGAATGGCTCGGCGGCTCCGGAGGGGGCGAGGAGGGGGTGCTGCGCGGCGTCGCGGCGTCGGGCGGTATCGCCCGCGGTCGTGCGCGGGTGGTGACGACGGCGGCGGATCTCGTCGACGTCGAGCAGGGCGACATCCTCGTCTGCCGCATCACCGCGCCGTCCTGGGCTCCGGTGTTCTCGCGCATCAGCGCGGCGGTCTCGGATATCGGCGGAATCATGGCCCACACCGCCATCGTCTCCCGTGAGTACGGCCTGCCCGCGGTCGTCGGCACCGGATTCGCGACGCAGACGATCAGCACGGGGCAGTACATCGAAGTCAACGGCGATGACGGCATCGTCCGCCTGATCGAGGAGGGGACGGCGTGACGATTCGTCGCATCGGCATGATCGTGCCGAGCTCGAACACCACGATGGAGACCGAGCTCCCGGAGATGTTCCGGTGGCGGGCGGCGGAGACCGGGGAGACGTTCACCTGGCACTCCGCTCGTGCCCAGATGAGTCACGTGACGCCCGAGGAGCTCGACCGGATGGTCAAGGCGTCGGACGTCGCCGCCCGCGCTCTCGCCGACGCGCCGATCGAAGTGATCGCCTACGCGTGCCTCGTCGCCGTGATGTGCCGTGGCGCGGGTGCGCACTGCTCGGTCCGCGATCAGCTCGAGGCGGCGCTCGTCGACGGCCCGCGTCAGGTGCCCGTGATCTCGAGCGCAGGTGCGCTCGTCGACACCCTGCAGGCGCTCGACGCGCAGCGTGTCGCGCTGGTGACCCCGTACATGCGACCGCTGGCGGAGCAGGTGTCCGCCTACATCGAGGGCGAGGGCTTCGCCGTCTCGGAGCTCGTCGCGCTCGAAGTGTCGGACAACGTGAAGGTCGGCCAGCTCGATCCGGGCAACCTGATCGACATTGGCAAGCAGGTGGCCTCCAGCGGCGCGGACGTGATCGTGCTCTCCGCGTGCGTCCAGATGCCGAGCCTGCCGGCGGTGCAGGCCGTCGAGGACGCGGTCGGCCTTCCCGTGATCACCGCGGCCACGGCGACCGCGCGCGCGATCCTGCTCGCGCTCGGCCTCGACCCGCGGGTTCCGAACGCCGGTCGCGCGCTCGCCGGGGACCTCGTCGCATCGGTCGCCGGGTAGCCCATGGGTGCCGACGCGCGCAACGTCCTCTGGTACGCCGATGTCGATGAGCACGCCATCGCTCTGGTCGGCGGCAAGTTCGGAAGCCTCGCGGAGATGGCGAACGCCGACTTCGCCGTCCCCGACGCCTTTGCGGTGACCACGCATGCGTACTCGACGTTCCTCGCCGAGAGCGGTCTGCGCGATCGCGCGGAGGCGACGCTGGAGCTCGACCCGGACGATCTCGCCGCGGTGCAGGCTGCGAGTCGCGGGATGATGGACGCGATCACCTCGGCGCCGTTGCCGGCACCGGTCGACGAGGCGATTCGCTCCGCGTACGCGCGCCTCGCAGATGACGCCGGCCAGTCGGATCCGCCCGTCGCCGTTCGATCGAGCGGCGTCGCCGAGGATCTCGCTGGCGCGAGCTTCGCCGGGCAGTACGAGACCTACCTCTGGGTCGTGGGCATCGATTCGCTGCTCGACCACGTGCGGCGCTGCTGGGCGGGGCTCTTCGGCGAGGCCGTGCTCACCTATCACCCCGAGGCCCTCGGCGAGGATCGCGAGCGTGAGGCGATGGGCATGGGCGTGGTCGTGCAGCGGATGATCGACGCGCGCAGTGCCGGCGTGGCCTTCACGGTGGATCCGGTGACGGGCGATCGATCGAAGATCGTGATCGAGAGCGCGTGGGGCCTTGGGGAGGCGGTCGTGAGCGGCGAGGTCACGCCGGATCGGTTTCGCGTCGACAAGGTCACGTTCGAGGTGATCGAGCGCTCCATCGCGGACAAGCACGTGCGCTTCGCGTTCGAACCGGGCGTTGGCGCGCGTCTCATGGATGTCGACGAAGGCGACCGCAACGCGACGTCGCTCGAGGATGCGGAGGTGACTGAGCTGGCCGAGCTCGCGAAGCGGATCGAACGGCACCGCGGCGCGCCGCAGGACATGGAATGGGCGATCGACCAGCAGGGGCGGGTGGCGCTGCTGCAGGTGCGCCCGGAGACCATCTGGAGCCAGCGTGCCGCCGAGGCTCCGAGCGTGGCGACGACCGATGCCATGTCGCTCGTGCTCGGGCAGTTCATGGGAGGCGCCGGCAAGCCGCCGACCGGGGGTGCGGCATGAAGGCGGCGGTCTTCGATCTCCAGCGGCCGGCGACGCTCGACGAGGCCCTGGCGCTGCTCCAGGAGCACGGTGGCGACGCGCGC
Source organism: Gaiellales bacterium (assembly GCA_051006935.1). Classification (GTDB taxonomy): domain Bacteria; phylum Actinomycetota; class Thermoleophilia; order Gaiellales; family F1-60-MAGs149; genus F1-60-MAGs149. The sequence goes on along the minus strand of JBPCSR010000112.1, from coordinate 1,233 downwards.
CTGCTCGCGGGCGGGCAGAGCCTCGTGCCGATGCTCCACATGCGCCTCGTCCAGCCCGCCGTGGTGGTCGACCTCGAGCGCATCGAGGGCCTCGCCGGCCTCTCGCTCGAAGGCGATGGCGTGCGGATCGGTGCGATGACCCGTTACGCCGCGCTCGAGCGCGACGCGCTGATCGCGGAGCGCCTGCCGCTGCTGGCGACGGCGATGCGGTGCATCGGCGACCGGCAGGTGCGCAACCGCGGCACGATCGGCGGGAGCCTCGCGCAGGCCGACCCGCTCGGGGAGATGCCGCTGATCTGCCTTGCCCTCGATGCCGCGGTGATCCTCCGCTCCTCCGACGGAGAGCGTGCGGTGCCGATCGACGACTTCCTGCTCGGGGCCTACACGACGGAGCTCGAGGAAGACGAGATGATCGTGGCGGTGCACGTGCCATTCGCGGATCGCCGCTGCGTGCTCCACGAGATCACACGTCGCCACAACGACTTCGCCGTGCTCGCGCTGGCGGCGACGGCGGTGCCGTCCGGCGATGGGTCCTTCGCCGATGTGCGCGTGGCGATCGCCGGCATGGACGACCGCGCGCTGCTCGCCGAGGACGCGATGCGCGAGCTCGAGGGAAGCGGCTTCGAGGATGATCGGTGTGCCCAGGCGGCGTCCCTCTGCGCAGCGATCGGCGACCCGCTGTCCGACGTCCGCGCCTCGGCGGACTACCGCCGCCAGCTCGCTTCCGTGCACGGACGACGGACGTTCACGCGGATCCGCACGGCCGAAGGGGCGCTCGGTGTCTGACCTGCACGACATCGCGCTGACGATCAACGGGCGGGTGCACCGCGAGTCGGTCGAGTCCCGGGTGCATCTCGCCGACTTCCTGCGGCACACGATCGGCCTCACGGGGACGCACGTGGGCTGCGAGCAGGGCGTCTGCGGGAACTGCACGGTGCAGCTCGACGGCGTCGCGGTCAAGTCGTGCCTCGTGCTCGCTGCGCAGGCCGATGGGCGCGAGATCCGCACGATCGAGGGTCTCGCCGACGGTCAGGAGCTCAGCGAGCTGCAGACGCTCTTCTCCGTGGAGCACGGCCTGCAATGCGGCTACTGCACGCCGGGGTTCCTGATGACGGTGGGAGCGCTGGCGGAGAGCGCCCCCGCGAGCATGACCCGGGACCAGGTGCGCGAGGAGCTCGCCGGCGTGCTGTGCCGCTGCACCGGGTACGAAGGGGCGGTGCGCGCCACCGTCCG
>JBPCSR010000111.1:0-8560 GCA_051006935.1 Gaiellales bacterium | reverse complement strand
AGACGTGGACGCCGGTCCCGACGGTCGACTGCAGCTCGCTCGGGATGCGCGAGACGAGCTCCTGCGTGGCGGCGTCGGTCGGGGACGACCGCGGCACGACGTTGATCAGCGTGACCTCCTGCTCCCGGTTGACCATCGGCGGTGCGACGCTCGCGACCCCGGGGTCCTCGGCGAGCACGGCGGCCGCCTGCTTCGCACCGGCCTGGTCGGCGTAGGGGCTGAGCACCACCTCGACGGGACCGTTGACGCCCGGCCCGAACTTCGCGGCGATCGTGTCGTAGGCGATCCGCGTCGGCGAGCCCTTCGGGTCGGACCCCGCATCGACCTGCCCGAGCGTCATCGAGAAGAGCGGCACCGTGAGGGCCGCGAGGATCGCGATCGAGACGATCAGGAACGGGATCGGATGCGAGCCCACGGTGCGCGCCCAGCGCCCCCAGACGCCGCTGGCGATCTCGTCGGCACCGGCGACCGCCGCGCGGGGCGGCAGATCGCGGTCGCGCTTGCGCACGATGCGCTGCCCGACGATCGCGAGCACGGCGGGAAGCAGCGTGAGCGCGGCGAGAATCGCAGTTAGCACGGCGATCGACGACGTGACGCCGAGCATCGTCACCGTCGGCACGCCCGCGGCGACGAGGCCGAGCAGCGCGACCGACACGGTGAGTCCCGCGACGAGCACCGCGCGCCCGGCGTTGCCGAGCGCGACGGGGATCGACTCCGCCACCGTCAGGCCCTGCTGCAGGCCCTCGCGGTGGCGGTTCACGATGAAGACCGCGTAGTCGATGCCGACGCCGAGCCCGATCATCGTCGCGAGGATCGGCGCGATCGACGTGATCGACAGCACGTTCGAGGAGAGCTGGATCAGCTCGAGGCCGAGCACCAGGCCGCTGATCGCGCTGACGAGCGGCGTGACCATCGCGAGCACGGTGCCGAAGGTGACGAGCAGGATGATGATCGCGGCGAGGATGCCGAGCCCCTCGGAGATGTCCTGGCTGACGTTGGCCTCCTCCGCCGCGGGCGTGCCCGCGTACGACACCTGGATGCCGGTGAGCGCGGCGACCGGCGCCATCGCATCCTGCAGGTGGTGCCACGTCGCCGGGGTGACGTCGTTCACGCCGAGGTCGTAGCGGAGGCCGATGATGCCGGTCGAGCGGTCGGCCGAGACCTGGCCGCCGGGGGCGTACGGGCTCACGACGTCGATCATCGCGGGCAGCGTCCGCAGGTCCGCGATCGTCGCCTCGATCACCTTGCGATTGCCCGGCTCGTCGATCGCGCCCGCCGCACCCGAGACGACGACCTGGCCGACGAGCCCCGTTCCCTGCGGGAACGCGCGGTTGGCGAGGTCGGCGCCCGTCTGCGCGCCGGTGCCGGGCACCGTCAGCTCGGCGTTGGCGTGGCCGCCCGCGAGCACGGCACCCGAGACGACGCCGCCGAGCAGGGCGATCCACAGCACGACGACGACCCACCGGTACCGCGCGCAGAGACCTCCCAGTCGGCCGACCACCTCGGGAGTGTACCGGGCGGCCTGGGACGGCCTGCGGACGACGCCCGCTGGCCCCTATGCTGCCGCTAGCCGCGCCCGGAGGAGGGACCCGTGAGCCTGTTCGAGATCCGCAAGATCTGCACGTACACCGAGGAGATCCGCCACGACTTCGGCCCGGCGCCGGAGACCCCGGCCCGCAAGGGCGCCGTCATGGCCGTCGTGACGAACCCGTACGTCGGGCGGTACGTCGAGGACCTCAGCCCGGCGATGGACGAGCTGAAGGCGCTCGGCGAGCAGCTCGGGACGATCCTGATCGGGCACCTCGGCGGCGACGCGTCGGCGATCGAGGGCTACGGCAAGGGCGCCATCGTCGGCGCGAAGGGCGAGATCGAGCATGGCGCGATGTGGCACATCCCCGGTGGCGGCGGCATGCGCACGGCGATCGGCGGCGGCACCTCGATCGTGCCGTCGACGAAGAAGGTCGGCGCCGTGGGCTCCCGCATCGACATCCCGCTCACGCACATCGAGTGGTCGTACGTCGGCAGCCACTACGACGCGATCGAGGTCGGCGTGCCCGACGGGCCCCGGGAGGACGAGATGGTGCTGATCCTCGCGATGGCGACGACGGGCCGCGTGCACGCGCGCCTGGCGACGGGCTTCGCGCTCGAGGACCGCGGCAAGCCGGGCGTCCCGGCATGAGGATCGCGTTCATCGGCCTCGGCCGCATGGGGTGGCACCTCGCCGGCCACCTCGCCGCCGCCGGCCACGAGCTGCGCGTCTACGACATCGACGCCGACGCGACGCGACGGTGGGCCGACGCGTTCGCCGGCACGGCCGCCGCCTCGATCGCCGAGGCCGTCGACGGCTGCGCGGTCGTGTGCTCGTCCGTCCCCGCCGACCCGCAGCTGCGCGCGATCTGGGACGAGGCGCAGGACGGCCTCGCCGAGGGCGCGATCTGGATCGACCACTCCACGACCTCCGCCGCGATCGCCCGTGCGCTCGCCGCGGAGGCCTCGGCCGCCGGGCGCTTCTTCATCGACGCGCCCGTCTCCGGCGGCACGGTCGGCGCCGAGAACGGCAAGCTCGCCGTGATGGCCGGCGGCGACCCGGTCGCGTGGGCGACGGCCGAGCAGGTCGTGGCCGCCTACGCCGCGCGCGCCAACCTGATCGGCCCGCCCGGCGCGGGCCAGCTGACGAAGATGGCGAACCAGATCTGCGTGCTCGGCTGCGGCCAGGCGCTCGCCGAGGGTCTGGCCTTCGCCGAGGCCGAGGGCCTCGATCCACGCCGCGTGCTCGAGGTGATGCTCACGGGCTCGTCGACGTCGTGGATGATGGAGAACCGCGCGGAGCTGATGATCGACGCCACGTACGACTACGGCTTCTCGACCACCCTGATGCGCAAGGACGTGGGACTCGTGCTCGACGAGGCCGACCGCGCGGGCATCGAGCTGCCGGTCACCGCGCTCGTCGCCGACCTGCTCGACGAGAACGACGCGCAGGGCCGGGCCGACAGCGACTGGTGCTCCCTGATGGAGCGCCAGCGCGCCCGGCAGGCGGCGTCGTAGCCGCCTAGGATCCCGACCAACGGAGGAGGCCCCATGTCCAAGCGAGTGCTCGTGATCGTCCCGTTCCCCCTCGACGACGAGGGCGTCGCCAACCGCCGTCTGCAGGCGGCCGAGATCGATCTCGGCCCCGACATCCAGTTCGACTTCGAGCCCGTCAAGGCGGGCGCCGCGCTGCTCGACAGCCAGCACGACACGATGCTCGCCGAGCTCGCGCTGTTCGAGGTCGGCATGACCGCGCAGGAGCGCGGCTACGACGCCGTCTGCAGCGACACGATGAGCGACTCCGGCGTCGCCGCCCTGCGCTCCGCCCTCGACATCCCCGTGATCGGCCCGGGGCGCGCGTCGTACCTGACGGCGCTCATGCTCGGCAACCGCTTCTCCGTGCTGACGCAGTGGGACGGCTGGATCCCCCTGTACCGCAAGGGCATCCACGAGATCGGCATCGACGCGCAGTGCGCCTCGATCCGCTCGATCAACATGCGCCCCGACCTCAAGAACCTGCTCGGCGGCAAGGAGGAGGTCGTCTTCCCGCTCATGCTCGCCGAGGCGCAGCGCTGCATCGACGACGGCGCCGACGTGATCTGCCTCGGCTCGACGACGATGCACCAGGCGCACGGCTTCCTGTCGGAGAACCTGCCGGTCCCGGTCATCAACCCGGGCCCGCTCAGCTACGCGATCGCGCACATGCTGCTCTGCACGGGGTTGGCCCAGAGCCACACCGCGTACCAGAAGCCGGAGGTCCCGAAGCCCGGCATGACGGCGGCGATGCTCGCCGCGGCGCAGGCCTACGAGGCCGGCGCCTAGGCCGCGCCGACAGGGCCCTGCAGCTGCTCGCGCCAGCCGCGCAGCAGCGCGTTGACCGCCTCGGCGCCGACGAGATCCTCGGGCACGTCGAGGTCCTCGGGGTGCAGGATGAACGGCCGCGTCTGCGGGCCGCCGAGCCCGCCGTGGAACGAGATCAGCTCCTCGAAGGCGCAGCCCGCCTCGAGCGTCTCGTCGTAGAACGAGCCGACCATGAGGTCCGCGACGTGCGGGAAGCCGTCGGTGCGGCGCAGATGGTCGGCCGCGTGCTTCGAGAACGGCGCGAGCGGGTCCTCGCCCTCGATGCGATCGTCGTCGAGGTAGCGCGTGCCGTTCGCCCCGAGCACGAGCGCGCCGTGCTCCGACGAGCGCACGAGGAGCCAGCCGACGTGCGGGTGCGTGCGCAGCGTGTCGAGCAGCGTCGGGTGGCGCGCGTCGATCTCCTCGCGCGTCAGGCGGCGCTGCTCCTCCATCAGGTAGATGAGGCCGAGGTTGCCCGAGCCGAGGACGACGACGTCCTCCTCCGACACGTCGTTCCTCTTGCGCTTCTTCTTGCTGCCCACCGCCTCGCGCATGGCCCGCGAGACGGCCGAGTCGTTCTCGTCGCCGCCGAGCATGCCGGCGACGGAGGCCGCGTCGTCCGCCAGCGAGCGGCGCACGAGGTCGTCGAGGCCATAGCCGTTGCGCTGCTTGAAGGTGGCGCCCTGCGTCTGCCCGTGGTCCGAGAGCACCGCGATGCGGTAGGGCCGCGGCGCGAACCGCCGCGCGGCATCGATCCGGGCGAACGCCTGGTCGAGCTTGCGCAGCGCCTCCATCGTGTCCGCCCGTTCGAGGCCCGAGTGATGCGCGACCTCGTCGTAGCTCGAGAACGTGGCGTAGATGATCGGACGCCCGGCCATCACGTCCTGCAGGACGCCGTAGAGGATCAGCTCGCGGACGATCACGCAGAGCGCGCCGCGGACGAACGGGTAATTGCCGCCGCGGTGGCCGCGCGGTCGGACGTCGCGGCGGCGCTGGCGTGCGGACGCGACGAGCTCGAGGATGACCTCCCAGCCGAACAGCACGAGCACCTGCGTGGTGTTCGACACGCTGGAGAAGAAGCCGCGGTAGCCGGGGTTCGCGTGGGTCTCGGCGTCGATGCGGCTGACGGTCAGGATGCAGCGGTCCGCCCCGCCCGAGAGGAGGTTGCCGCGGCTCGCGCCGCCGTGCAGGAGCAGGCCGTGCTCGCCGAGGTGGCGCTTCTCGAGCTCGGCGCAATCAGCGGGGGCCGAGCACGTCATCAGCCGGCCCGATTCCTTCTCGACCCAGCGGAAGGCGGGGATGTCGGCGTTCGACCCCAGCAGGATGCCGGCCTGGCTCGCGCCGGTCTGCGACGAGAGGTCGGTCTCCCACTCGGCGAGGTCGTGCGAGCCCTCGAGGATCCAGGTCGCCATGTGCGGCGCGCTGCCGTCGCGCATCGCGCGCTGCAGCACGGGATAGGCGAGCCCATCGATCTCGAGCAGGATCAGGCCCGGATCGTCGGTGCGGTGGTAGTCGTGACGACGTCGGGCGATGCGCGCGGTGGTCCGCAGCGCCCAGCCGTCATCGTCGTTGACACCGAGGACGACGGCGACGACGGTGTGCACCGCGGAGATCACGAGCGCGGCGGCGAAGGCCCACGCGAAGTTGTCGATCACGAGCACGTCGGGCACGGCCCACGCGGCGATCTGGAGCAGGGCCGCGCTGAGCACGAGGCTGAGGATGAAGTCGAGCGCGACCGCGAACGGCAGCCGCAGCGCCGCGACGAGCGGGGCGAGGAACGCGTTCAGCGTCGCGATCACCGCGACGATCACGAACGTCCAGGCCACGCCGCGGTAGAGCTGGACCCCGGGCAGGATCGCGGCGGCGACGTGCAGCGCGATCACCGACGCGATCCACGAGCCGAGGAACGCCCACCAGCCGATGTTCGGACTGCGCGGCTGCCATGCGAAGCCGTCGTCGTGGGAGTTCCCGGACATGCGGAGTACGATAGCGACCGCCGCCGGGGCCGCCGCCGGGGCCGGGGACTAGGCCGCGGCCCAGCCGCCGTCGGCGGTGACGAGCGCGCCGTTGACGTTCGCAGCCTCGTCGCAGGCGAGCCACGAGATGACGGCGGCGATCGCGTCGGGCTCGGCCGGCTCCGGCGGCATCGTCGCCATCGCGAGGCGGGCGCGCTCCATCGCCCACGGCACGCGCGGCGCGGCCGTGGTCCCGATACCCGTCGCCACGGCACCCGGCAGCACGGCGTTGGACCGCACCCCGCGCGGGGCGTAGTAGAACGCGATGCTGCGGACGAGGCCGATCAGCGCGTGCTTCGACGTGGCGTACGCCGTGCCGGAAGCGCCCGCACCGAGCGACGCCTCGGACGCCACGGTCACGATCGCCCCGCCCCCGCCCGCCTCCATCACCGGCAGCACGGCGCGCGACAGGCGCATCGTGCCCGTCAGATTCACGGCCAGCACGCGCTCCCACGTAGCGTCGTCCATCTCGCCGAGGGGCAGGAAGTGGTCCATGATCCCGGCGACGTTGGCGAGCACGTCGATGCGCGGGCCGGCCGCCGCGACGAGGCGGTCGACGGCCGCCTGGTCGGTGATGTCGGCGACGTCGAACTCGGCGGTGGCGCCGACGTGCGCGAGGGCGGCGCGGGTCGCGTCGAGCCCGGCGGAGTCGACATCGCAGCCGATCACCGATGCGCCCTCCTGTGCGAGCCGGAGCACGGTGGCGCGGCCGATGCCGCTGCCGGCACCGGTGACGACCGCTATGCGGCCGGCGTGGCGGGTGGTGTCCATGGGTGTGCCTCCGTGGTCGGGGTGCGATGGAGCGATGCGCGCAACGCCTTCGAGGCGGCGTCGGCGGCGAGGACGGCGGGCGGGGCGAGCAGCGCGATCGCGGCGCCGGCGAGCGTCGGCCGCGCCTGCCCCAGGAAGGCGGCGACCGGCGGCACCAGCAGCGTCACGGCGATCAGGCCCAGCGCCGTCGCGACGGCCCAGAGCAGGAGCCGGTTCGTCCGCCAGCCGAGCTGGCCCGGCCGCAGCACCGAGCTGCGGCAGGCGAAGGCGTTGGCGAACTGCCCGAGCACGATCGCCGCGAAGGCCGCACCGGACGCCGCGAGCGGGAGCTCACCGCCCGGGGCGGAGTCGCCCGGCCGCCACCCCGCGGCGAGGTAGGTGCCGGCGAAGGCGGCCATCGAGACGAGCGCCTCGGCAGGTCCGAGCACGCCGAAGACCCGGACGGCGACGACGCGGTCGAGCAGACGCGTGCGGTCCGGAGGCCCGTCGAGCGTGTGCGGCCCCGGCGCTTCGGCGCCGAGCGCGGCCGCGGGGAGCGTATCGGTGCCCACGTCGATCATCAGGATCTGGAGCACGCCGATCGCGAGCGGGATCGACCCGCCGCTCAGCGCCCAGAGGAGGAACGGCGTCAGCTCGGCGACGTTCGACGTGAGGTGGTACGTGAGGAAGCGGCGCACGTTGGCGTAGACGCCGCGGCCGCACTCCACGGCGGCGACGATCGTGGCGAAGTCGTCGTCGAGCAGCACGAGATCGGCGGCCTCGCGGGCGACGTCCGTGCCCGACCGCCCCATCGCGACGCCGATATCGGCCTCGCGCAGCGCCGGAGCGTCGTTGACGCCGTCGCCCGTCATCGCGAGCACGTGCCCGCGGGCGCGCAGGGCGCGCGCGATGCGGTGCTTCTGCTCGGGCTGGACGCGCGCGAGCACGAGGCCGTCGTGGTCGAGCAGCGCGCCGAGCGCCGCGTCGTCGTCGGGCAGGTCGTCGCCCTCGACGACCCGCAGTGCGCCGACCGCGAGGCCCGTCTCGCGCGCCACGGCGGCTGCCGTCTGCGGATGGTCGCCGGTGACCATCGCGACGGCGATCCCCGCCGTGCGGCACGCGACGAGCGCCGACCGCACAGCCGGGCGCGGCGGATCGTGCAGACCCACCAGGCCAAGCAGTTCGAGCGAGCGCTCGACCGCGGCACGGTCGTGCGGGTCGTCGTCGCCGATCTGCCGCCCGGCCACGGCGACCACGCGCAGGCCGTCGGCCGTCATCGCGTGCAGCGCCTCCTCGACCCCGGGCGCGGGAGCGCACAGCGGGAGCACCGCCTCGGGCGCGCCCTTCACGCACGCCTGCCCGTCGGCGATCACGGCCATCCGCCGGAGGTTCGGGTCGAACGGGTGGCGGGCGCGATCGGGTCGCGCGATGCGGTCGGCGGCGGGCTCGAGCCCGAGGCGCCGGGCCAGCGCGTCGAGGGCGGCGTCAAGCGGATCGCCCACCGCGATCCAGCGGCCGTCGCGCTCCGCCACGGTGCCCGTCGACGCACGTGCGGCGGCGAGGGCGAGCGCCGCGACCTCCTCCCCCTGGCTCCCCGTCGGCGTGGCGATGTGCGAGGTCGGGTCGTACCCCTCGCCGGCGATGGCGAACGCCCCGGCGAGCGTCCAGGTCGCCACGGCGGTGAGCTCGTTGCGCGTGAGCGTGCCCGTCTTGTCCATGCAGATGAACGTCGTCGAGCCGAGCGTCTCGACCGCCTCGAGCTGCCGCACGAGCGCGTTGCGCCGAGCCATGCGCTGCGCCCCGAAGGCGAGCGCGAGCGTGACGGTCGGGAGCAGCGCCTCGGGGACGAGGGCGACGATCACGCCGATCGCGAACAGGAAGCTGTCGCCCCACGGCGTCCCGAGCGCGCCGGCGACGGCGAAGAACCC
>JBPCSR010000110.1:0-3228 GCA_051006935.1 Gaiellales bacterium | reverse complement strand
TCCTTCGTCGCTTTGTCTGATGTCCGCCCGCGCGGCGTGGTTCTTACGCGCGGGCGCGGTGCGCCTCGAACGCCCGACGCCGCACCTGCTCGCGATCGCGCCGGCCGCGCTCGGCGTGCTCACCGGGGATGACCCGCCCGTCGATGACCGCCGCGACCGTCTCGTGCGGCGGATCGAGGTGCGGGAGCGCGGCGCGGCGGTTCGCCCGCGTGAGCGTGATCGTCGGGCCGAGCTCGTGCTCGATCGCGTGGGCCTCGATCTCCATCGCGTGGAGGCGATGCGCCTCGAGGTGCGTGAGTCCGCGGCGCGTGCGCTCGGCCTCCACGCGCTCCCACTCCGCGCGGTAGCGCTCGTCGGCGTGGAACGGGTCCTGGTCGTGCTGCATCGCATGCGCAAGCTCGTGCCACAGCACGAACGACGCGTCGTCGGCAGTGAGGCGCGGGGGCATGACGATGACGTGCGCCACGCAGCGCGGCAGCTCGTCCTCCGTCGGGCGCAGCGTGTGCGCCCGTGGATCATCGTCGTCGACCAGGAGGAAGCCCGCGTAGGCACCGCGTCGCGTGACCCGGTGCTCGTCGTCGACGTCCCAGCGGTCGTCGCCCACGCGAATCACGCGCACGGGGCGCGAGATGCCGAGCACGGCGCCGGCGCGCGCGATCGCCCACGGGTCGGGGCGCCAGGGCGCCGCCGTGTCGCGGCAGTCCTCGCAGTAGCGCATGCGCGGCGGGCCGCCGTGGGCCTCGCCGCACTGCAGGCAGAGCATGCCGTTGCCGCTCAGGGGCACGTCGTCGGCGCCGGGGTAGTGCGCGAGCAGCGCCTCCGCCTCGGGGTGGCCGAGGTCGAGCGCGGTCTCGAGCCAGGAGAGCCCCGTCGCCGGGTCGCCCGCCAGCACGCCGAGCGTGAGCGCCGCCTCCGCATGCCCCTTCAGCGCGGCGATCTCGCGCAGGGCGTGCGCGAGATCGCGGTCGTGGCATGCGTCCGCGCACTCGGACGCGCGGAACGCCGCATCGGCGTCGAGCAGGCGGGTCGACTCGATCGCGAGCAGCCGCTGCAGCTGCGGGTGCATGCCCGACTCGAGCGCGTCGGCGATGCGGCCCTCGGCAGCCTCGAGCTCCTCGGACGATGCCCTCACGCTTCGGCGTCCGGAGCGGACTCGAGTGCCGGCCCGAGCAGGCCCTCGGCTCGCAGGGCCGCCGCCAAGCGCTGCGCTTCCGGAGGCCCGAGCGCCTCGGTGCGCAGTAGCCAGCGCAGGCGCAGGTGCTCGTCGCAGTCGATGCCGTCTGCCGTTCGCCACGCCATGTCGGCCGGCAGCAGCGCGACGGCCTCAGCCATCAGCGCCATGGCCGAGGCCTCATTGACGCTCGTCCCCTGCGCAACCAGCGCCTCGAGGCGCGCGAGCATCTGCGTGGCGGCGTCGAGGTCGACGTCGAGGGGTGGGGTGTCGGGGTCGGTCATGCGCTCCGGAGTGGGGGTGGTTCGCGCGCGTCTGGCTTATGGTCGAACCGCGATCGCGCGTCCTTACGCGGAGCTCGCGCTACCCGCCGTGCTCCTTCAGGAACTCGACCGCGTCCTCGAGCTCCGCCTCTGCGGCCGCTCGGATGAAGTCCATGCCCGCTTCGGCCTGCCCGTCGTCGAGGAGGGTGCGGCCGACGTGGAACATCGCGGCGGGCAGGCCCAACTCGGCTGCTCGGGAGGCCAGCTCCCACATCTCAGTCGGATCGTCGCCACGCTCGCCGCCAACGAGCGCTCGCGAGTAGATGCACCAGGCATGGTTCGGGTCGGCTTCGATGCCGCGATCCCAGAACTCGATCGCCGCGTCGATGTCCTCGCGGTTGTACGCGTCGAGGCCGAGCGAGCGGAACGAATCGGCATTGCCGAGCTCCGCCGCACGCCCCCACCACATGCGCGCGTCGCCCATGCTGCCGTCCTGCTCGGAGAGGTCGCCGAGAAGGTCCATCGCGGGGGCGTCGCCGCGTTCCGCAGCGCGCGTGAGCAGCGCGACCTTCTCCGGGCGCGCCTCAGTCATGGCCGCCAGCACCCGCAGGGCCACCGGCTCGTCGTCATCGGCCGCCAGGCGCAGGTGCGTCATCCCCGTCTCGGTGTGCCCCTGCTTCAGCGCGATGATCCCGAGGGCCCGTCTGCACGCGGGCGAGCCGGTCGCGGCGCCACGCTCGAACAGCTCGCGCGCCGCGTCGAGGTTGCCGTCGATCTCGAATTGGACTCCGAGGTTGTACATCGCGTCGGCGTTGCCGAGTTCGATCGCCCGATCCCGCCATGCCCGCTCGGCGTCGAGATCGCCGTCCTCCGACGCGAGGAGCGACAGGTTGTAGGCGGCGGTTCCATGGCCGGCGTCGGCCGCCTGCTGCCACCACGCCTTCGCTTGCTCGTGGTCGTCGTCTCGGAACGCGGCGAGACCGAGCGAGTGCATGGAGTCCGTATCGCCCGTCGCCGCACCCCGCTGCCAGCAGTCGCGCGCCTCCGCCATGCGACCGTCCCGCTCATGGTGATCGCCCAGGAGAAAGAGGCACACGCCGTCGCCGAGCTCGGCGCCCCGCTCGATCCAGCGAACCGCCTCAGGATCGTCGTGAATGCCGGAGGCGAAGTAAATGCCGATGGTCTCGCGGATCGCCTCCACTTCGCCAGCCTCGGCGCGTGCGGTCGTGGCCTCGAAGACCTCCCGCGACACCGCGGACGGCGTCGAGCGCACGCCGAACGGGCTGACACCGGCCTCGATGGATCGCAGCAGGTGCTCCTCCATCGCTTCCGGCGACGGCGCAAGCTCGAGGATGTGCTCCGGTCCGAACTCGACGAGCGTGCCCTGCTTGATCGTCATGTCCCGTGGGTCGTTGTCGAGATACCCGACGAAGCGACCACCGTCGGCTTTGACGATGCTCGTCCACATGCGCTCGCTGGCGATGGCGTCCCGCCAGATCAGCTTGACCGAGTCGCCGACGGCTTGCCGCTCCCGCAACTCACGCGGAGGGAGCTGCATCGTCGTCGGGTTCATCGCCGCGACCTCCTCGACGTCGATCAGGTCGAACGTGCCAGCGACGGCCGCGAGGCCGAGGTGGATCGCGCGGTCGCGCATGCCGTCGTCATCGCGTTCACCGGCGAGTTCGGCAACACGACGGCGATGTACGACCTCGGCGTGTACCACGAGCACCGCATGGAGCGCGATCAGGCACGCGAGTGGTACGAGAAGGGCGCGGAGGCCGGCGATGACGATTG
>JBPCSR010000109.1:0-6835 GCA_051006935.1 Gaiellales bacterium | reverse complement strand
GATGTCACGAAAAGACTGCTGCACGACCCGCTCCGCTCTCTCCGCTGCGGTTCCGCCGCAGATACCATCCCCTCCTCCCGTACGACGCCGAGGCCCGCAGTCGCGGGTCTCGCGCGTTTTCGGGCTCACGAGAGCAGGAAGCCGAGGAAGACGGTGTTCGCCACGAGCAGCACGGCGACGACGACCGTGAGGCGCGTGAGGTTGCGCTCCATCACCTGCGTGGCGCCGAACTGCGACTGGCCGATGCCGAACGCGCCGGACAGGCCCGAGTCCTTGCCGGAGTGCGCGAGCACGAGCACGATCGCGAGCACGCCGAGGATCACCTGCAGTGCGACGAAGACGCCTTCGACCATGCGCGCAGTCTACCCGGGGGCGCTAGACCAGCGCGACGGTGCCCACGGGGCCGTCGACGACGCGCCCGATGACCGGGCCGGGCAGCGCCGCGGGGTCCGTGTCGGCCGCCACGGCGGCGAGCAGGCCGCCGGAGGTCTGGGCGTCGCAGGCGAGGAGCACGCGCTCGGGGTCGGCGCCGGCGTCCACGACGAGGTAGCCCTCGGCGGCGTCGCGGTTGCGTCGCGTCCCGCCGGGGACCGCCCCCGCCGCGACGAGCTCGAGGGCGCCGCGCAGGAGCGGCAGCGCGGCGAGGTCGATCTCGGCGGCGCAGCCCGACTCGCGCGCGATCAGGTGCAGGTGCCCGACGAGGCCGAACCCCGTGACGTCGACCACGGCGTGCGGTCCCACCGCGCGCAGGGCGGCGGCGGCCTCGCGGTTCGACGTGGTCATCGAGTCGACGGCGGCGGCGATCACGTCGGCGTCGGCGAGGTCCTTGCGCAGCGCGTTGCAGACGATGCCGGTGCCGAGCGCCTTCGACAGGCACAGGAGGTCGCCGACCTGCGCGCCCGCGTTCGTCCACGCGCCGTGCTCGGGCAGCGTGCCCGTGATCGCGAGCCCGTAGAGCGGCTCGGGCGCGGTGACCGTGTGGCCGCCGACGATGGTGACGCCCTCGGCCCGCGCCTGCTCGGCGCCGCCGCGCAGGATCGCGCCGATCACGTCGACGTCGAGGTCGGGCGGCATCGCGGCGATCGCGAGGGCGAAGCGCGGGGTGCCGCCCATGGCGTAGACGTCGGAGATGGCGTTGGCCGCGGCGATGCGGCCGTAGTCGACGGGGTCGTCGACGGGCGGCCCGAACAGATCGACCGTCTGCACGAGCAGCGTGCCGTCGTCGAGCCGCACGACGGCGGCGTCGTCGGACGACGCGCTCGACACGAGCACGGCGGGATCGTCCTGGACAGGGACGTGGCGCAGGACCTGCGCGAGCTCCCGGGGCGGGAGCTTCGCGGCTCAACCACCGCCCGTGGAGAGGCGCGTCAGGCGGACCTCCTCCGGCATGCCACCACCCCCTTTCGCAGTCGCGTTCCGCCGGTCACGCTACCTGACTCCGCGGTCGCGGGCGGGCCGCCGAGGCGCGCTACGCTGCGGGCATGAAGACGCGCATGCTCGGCAAGAGCGACGTCGAGGTCTCCGAGGTGGGCTTCGGCGTCTGGACCCTCGCGACCGGCTGGTGGGGGGAGTACACCGACGACGAGGCGGTGGCGCTCCTGCAGCACGCGCGCGATCGCGGCATCACCTTCTACGACACCGCCGACACGTACGGCGAGGGGCGCGGCGAGTCGCTGCTGCAGAAGGCGTTCGGCGCCGATGACGACATCGTCGTCGGCACGAAGTTCGGCTACGACATCTACTCGCCGTGGGAGCGCAAGGGCCATGTGGAGCGTCCGCACGACTGGTCGCCGGCGTTCGTCCGCTACGCCCTCGAGCAGAGCCTGCGCCGCCTCGGTCGCGACACGATCGACTTCTACCAGCTGCACAACCCCCGCATGGACGCGCTGCAGGACGACGCGCTGTGGGAGTACCTCGACGGCCTGCTGCAGGCCGGCACCGTGCGCTCGATCGGCGTGGCGCTCGGCCCGGCGATCGGCTGGCGCGACGAGGGCGTATGGGTGGCGGACAACCGCCCGCTGCACGCGATGCAGGTGATCCACAACCTGCTCGAGCAGCAGCCCGGTCGGGAGTTCATCGAGCACGCGACGGCCAACGGCGTCAGCGTCGTGGCGCGCGTCCCCCACTCCTCGGGCATGCTCGAGGGGCGCTACACGGCGGAGACGACGTTCGCCGAGAACGACCACCGTCGCCACCGCCCGAAGGCGTGGCTGGTGGAGGGCGTGCAGAAGGTCGAGGCCGTGCGCTTCCTCGAGCGCGACGACCGCACGCTCGGCCAGGCCGCGATCCAGTGGCTGCTGCACGAGCCCGCCGTCTCGACCGTGCTGCCGAACATCTACGGCGTCGAGCAGATCGACGAGTTCGCCGCGGCCTCCGACGCGCCGCCCGTCACGGATGAGGAGTTCACCCGGGTCGAGGCGCTGTGGGCGGAGGGCTTCGGCGTCGAGCCGTACACGGGCGACGACGCCGGCGTCCTGCTGGGCGAGCTCGCCGCGAACTAGCCGTGGGGGCGGGCGACCGCCACGAGCACGTCGAGGAGCCGTCGGGCCTGGACGACGTCGGCCTGCGCGTCGGCGTGCGCCTGCCCGGCCGGATCGTCGCGCGGCAGCTCCAGCGCGGCCCGCAGGCCGGCGAGGATCGCGTCCTCGCTGTGCGGGTCCACGGCGATCGCCGCGGTGGCGGGGAGGCCGTCCGCCACGGGTGCGGTCTCGGAGACGACGAGCGGCGTGCCGCACGCGACCGCCTCGAGCGCGCCGAGGCCGTAGCCCTCGCGCAGCGCGACGAGCGCGGCGACGTCGGCGCCGCGCAGCAGCGTCGGCACCTGCTCCGGCGGCACGGCGCCGAGCAGCCGCACGTGCGGGAGCCCGCGCAGGCGCTCCTCGAGCGGCCCGGAGCCGGCGATCCACAGCTCGCCCCCGCCCCGCTCGGCGAACAGCCGCGCGGCGGCCGCGGCGAGGCGCTCGGGGTTCTTGCGCTCGATCAGGTTGCCGATCTGCACGATCAGCGGCCGCTGCGGCGGCGGCGGGAACACGGCGAGATCGGCGGGGCCGGGTCGGAACAGCGCCCGGTCGACGCCCGTGTTGATCACGGCGCAGGCGAGCCCCGGATAGACGGCGGCGAGGCGCTCGGCCAGGTCGGGCGACACGGCCACGACGGCCGCCGCGCCCATGATCGCGCGCCGCAGGCCGGTGCGCAGCGCGCTCGACCGCTCGAGGTGCGTCACGTCGCCGCCGTGCGCCACGAGGACGTACGGCACCCCCGCGGCGCGGGCGGCGCGACGCGCCAGCACGGCCGTCGGCACGAGGTAGTGCGCGAGCACGACGTCGGGATGCACCCGCCCGACGGCGCGGCGGCTGCGGACGTCGAGCTCCCGGTACTTGCGCAGGCTGCCGAGGCCGACCGTCGGCCGCTGCTCGAGCCCGATCACCTCGACCGCGCAGCCGGCCTGCTGGAGCGCCTGGGCCTGCCGGGCGACGAACACGCCGTACTGCGGCGCGGCCGCGGACGGCGTCATGTTGGACACGACGAGGATGCGCAGCGCGCGGGACACGCTCTGAGGATGCCGCACGTCGCGGTCGCTAGGCTGCGCGAGTCTGCGCGAAACCCGTGACGACGCGGCACAGTTCCGTTCACGCCTCTGTAGTTCAATGGCAGAACACCGCTCTTGTAAAGCGGATATATCGGTTCGATCCCGATCGGAGGCTCTCCCCGGCACCCCGCGTGGGCGAGCCGGTTAGCGGCCGGAGACGATGTGGTTACGCCCCGAGGGAAGTCGCCGGCGCAGGAGTACTGTGGGGTTGTGGGCACCTTCCTCCACATCGCGCACCGCGGCTACCGCACCGGGCTCGGCGACAACACGCTCGCGCAGCTGCGCGAGGCCGTGCGACTCGGCGCCGACATGATCGAGGTCGATGTGCGCCGCCGGGCCTCCGACGGCGAGCTCGTGCTGGCGCATGACAAGGGCCCGAACGAGCACGCGGCGACGCTGCGCCAGGCGCTCGCGCTCGCGCGGCACGCGAACATCCCGCTCAATCTGGATCTCAAGCAGAACCACCTGTCCGAGCAGCTCGTGCGCGAGCTCCGCGAAGCGGGGATGACGGAGCGCATCGTGATCACCGGCGGCGGCTGGGAGCAGGCGCTCTGGATCCGCCACCTCGAGCCGCGCATCCGCGTGGGCCTCACGATCCCGCGCCGCCACCACGACTGGGTGCGCGCACTCGGCTGGACGATCAACCGCGTCTGGCGCTTCGTCTGGACCGGTCGCGTCGATCTGCTCCTGCGCGCCACGCACGCCGACCTCGTGACGGTGCAGTACCGCCTGATCACGCCGCGGCTCGTCACGCAGGTCCACCGTGCGGGCGGCGAGATCTGGGCGTGGACGCCGGACGACCCCGACGCGATCGCGCGACTCGCCGCGATGGGCGTGGACGGCATCTGCACGAACGTGCCCGATCCCGCGCGTGCCGCAGTCACGCATCGCAGCGAGATGTCCGCCGCCGCCTGATCAGAGGTAGATGCGCACCGCGAAGACCACGGTGACGATCAGCCCGATCGTGATGATGACGTAGCGGAGCACGATCGGCGACACGCGATTGGCCATGTGCCCGCCGACGAAGCCACCGGTCAGCGCGCAGGCCAGCATCACCCCCGCGGCGATCCAGACGATGTCGCCCGAGAAGAGGAAGATGCTCGTGGCGGTGACGCCGATCGTGGCGGAGAGCAGCTGCTTGAGGGCCAAGATGCGCGTCACGCTGTCGACGATGGCCGCGCCGAGCACCGCGAGGATGATGATGCCGAGCCCACCGCCGCTGTAGCCGCCATACAGCCCGGCGACGAACAGTCCCGTCGCCGAGACCGCGAGCGCCCGACGGCCGGTCGGCTCGAGCGAGCAGACGAGTCCGAGCCGCCGCTTGATCACGGGGCTGACGATCACGAACGTCACGCCAAGCGCGAGCAGCACCGGGATCAGGTACTCGAACACGTCATCCGGCGTGACGAGGAGGAGCCCCGCTCCGATCAGGGCGCCCGCCATCGCTACCGGCAGCAGCAGGCGGATGCGCGGGCGCTGCCCCGCGAGTCGACTGCGCTGCGCGAACGCCCCGCTCGCACTCGACGGCGTGACGGACACGGTGCTCGTGACGTTGGCCAGGATCGGCGGCATGCCGAGCGCCATCAGCACCGGGAACGCGATCAGGTTGCCGCCGCTCGCGATCGAGTTCACGAAGCCCGCGGCGAGTCCGGCGAGCGCGATGACGACGATCTCATGCGCGTCGGTCATCATCATGCGTAGGTCCGCGCGGCGTACACGACGGCGACCACCGCGCCGATCACGAGCACGATCCGCTGTAGGACGCGCGCCGGCACGCGGGTCGCGACGCGCCCGCCGAGATAGCCGCCGAGCAGCGCGCAGACGAGCATCACCCCGGCCGTCATCCACAGCACGTGGCCGGAGAACAGGAAGACCACCGCGGCGACGCCGTTGATGACCAGGCTCGAGCACTGCTTGAGCGCATTGACGCGCGTGAGCGTGTCGACCAGCACCATGCCGAGCACGGCGAGCACGATGATGCCGAGCCCACCGCCGAAGTAGCCGCCGTAGATCGCCGCCAGGAAGAGGCCGACGGCAGGGCCCGTGAGCCGCTCCCGTCCGTCGTGGTGCTGCGACACGCGCGCCGCGACCGCCTGCTTGACGCGGTCGCCGAGGGCGAGGATGACGACGGCGCCCAGGATCAGGAACGGCACGAGCACCTCGAAGGCGCTGTCCGGCGTCACGAGGAGGAGCCCTGCACCGACGACGCCGCCGAGGGCGGCGACGGGCAGCAGCACGCGCATACGACGCCCCTGCCCGACGAGATCGCCCCGCTGGGCGTAGGTGCCGCCGAGGTAGCCCGGCACCAACGCCACGGTGTTGGTGATGTTCGCCGTGACGGGCGGAACGCCGAGCGCGAGCAGCACGGGGAACGAGATCAGCGTGCCGCCGCCGGCCAGCGCGTTGACCAGCCCGGCGGCAAGCGCGGCGAGGCCGGCGACGACGTACTCGGCGGGCGTCATGCCGGCAATGTAGGTGGTGCTACGCGGTCTCGGGCACGTCGCGGCTGGCGCGATGCTGCTCGATCTTGCGCTTGACGCGCTGCAGGGCGTTGTCGACCGCCTTCGGGTCGCAGCCCGCGCGCTCCGCGATCGCGTCGTACGAGTCACCGGCCATGAAGGCCGCGAGGACCTCGGACTCGAGCGGCGAGAGCGAGGAGCCGAGCATCTCGACCAGCGACCCGAGCTCGTCGCTCGACACGACGCGCGAGGCGGGGTCGAGCGTGGGCGAGCCGGCGATCGCGTCGCCGAGCGTGCACTCGCCGCCCTCGGGATCCGTACCGGCCGGCGTGTGCGAGAACGAGATGTAGCCGTTCAGCGGCTGGTGCTTGTTGCGGGTCGCGCCCTTGATCGCGGTGATGATCTGGCGTGTGATGCAGAGCTCCGCGAACGACCGGAACGACGTCTCACGGTCCACGCGGTAGTCGCGGATCGCCTTGTAGAGCCCGATCAGCCCCTCCTGCTGGAGGTCGTCGGAGTCGCCACCGGCGAGGAAGTAGCTTGAGGCCTTGAGGCGCACGAACGGCTGGTAGCGCCGGATCAGCTGGTCGAGCGCGGCATCGCTGCCGTTGCGGGCGCGCAGGACGAGGTTGAGGTCGCCCTGATCGCGCTTCTGACGCGCTGCCGGATCGGCGGTGCGTGCGTTGGTGGCTCGAGCGGTCTGCATCGGTATTCGGTTCCTCCATCCCGGGGCTCAACCCTCATCGTGAACATGAGGTTTACCCGGACGCGCTCATGCTGCCTGACG
>JBPCSR010000108.1:0-3005 GCA_051006935.1 Gaiellales bacterium | reverse complement strand
CCTCCCTTCCGCTCGCGCGTCTGTACGGCGCGACCGGCGCGGCCGGAGCCACGGTGATCGTCGAGTTCGTCCTCGCCATCGCGTACGGGGTCGCCCTCAGGCGAACCGGAGAGGCCTCGCTCCCGGGCACGCGCACCTATCTCGCCGTGGCCATGGGATTCGCGGCTGGCTTGGCCTGCGCGTTCGTTCCCGGTCTTCCGTCGCTCGTCAGTCCGGTGATCGCGGTGCTGATCTTCGGGATCGTCGTGCTGGCGTTTCGCATCCTGCCGCGCGAACTGCTCGACGCCGTGCCGCATCCGTTCCAGCGCCTCATCGGATGGGGGATGCGGTGATACGGGTCGGATTGAATCTGCTCTCGCTCGATCCGGCGGGCGGGGGCGTGACCACCTATGCCCTCGAGTTGGCGGGGGCGCTGCATGCGCGGTCGGATATCCGCCTCGAAGTGCTCGCGACGGCGGAGGTCGAGCGGCTTCTGCGTGCGCGGTTTGGTCACCAGACGCCGCCGGTCAGCCAGCTTCGTTCGGCGCGCAGAGCGCGCCTCCGCTACGCAGCGACGCTGTTCGGCGGCGTGCCGATCGCCGCACGCCGCCTCGGCGTCGATGTGCTCCACTCGCCGACGAACTTCGGCCCCGCCCGTGCATTCGGCATCCCCTGCGTCGCGACGGTGCACGATGTGATCTGGGCGCAGGTGGGCGAGGACTGGGGGTCGGCTGCCGCGATCAGGGAGATGCGGCTGCTCTCGCGGGCGACGGTGCCGCGGATGCGGCGGGTGATCACCGACAGCGAGGCGTCGCGGGCCGAGATCATGCGCGTGCTCGGCGTCGAGGCGAGTCGCATCGAGGTGATCCCGCTCGGAGTGGCCGCGGTGGAAGGCGCGCAGGATCCGCCAGGCGACATTCGGGAGAGACTGGGCATCGGTCCGGGGGAGATCGTGCTGTGCGTCGCGCAGAAGCGGCCGTACAAGGGACACGCCGATCTCATCCGCGCCGTCGCTCGCGTACCGACGCCGGTGCAGCTCGTGTTGCCCGGCGCGCCGACGCCGTACGAGGCCGTGCTGCGAGACCTCGCACGCTCCTGCGGCATCGCCGATCGCGTGCAGTTCCCGGCCTGGCTCGAGCAGCAGGAACTCGACGCCCTGTACCGGGCCGCGACGTGCGTGGTCCTGCCGTCATCGATCGAGGGGTTCGGGCTGCCGGCGCTCGAGGCCATGGCGCGCTCCGTTCCGGTCGCGTGCTCCGGAGTCGGAGCGCTCGCCGAGGCGAGCGGCAGCGCAGCCCTGCACTTCGCACCGTTGGATGTGGACGCCATCGCCGCCGCGATCAGCACGCTCGTCGACGACGAGAGCGCGCGGCGACAGCTGGTGCACGCGGGTCGCGCGCGAGCAGCGGAGTTCACGTGGGCGCGCACCGCGGAACTCACGGTCGCGGCGTACCGCCGCGCAATCGGCTAGCCGGGATTGCGGGCGATCACCGACCACTGGTAGACCATGAACTCCATCAGCAGGCCGCGGGTCGCGCGATTCGCGAACCGGGTCAGCGGATGTACGTCCTGGTGGTCGACCAGATCGACGATCCAACCCGCGTCGCGGAGCGCCGCCGCGAGGTCCTTCGACGTGAACCACCGGAGGTGGGTGATGTCCCGATGTCCGTACTCGTCGTACGCGAACGTCCCACGCAGCGCCACGTCGCGGACGAGCGACCAGTGGCGCGCATTCGGCGTGGAGATGTGGAACTGCCCGCCCGGAGCGGTCTTGGCTCGCACATCGCGCATCACCGCGTACGGATCCACGAGGTGCTCCAGCACGTCGTACGCGAGCACCGTGTCGAACGGGCCGTCGGCGCGACCGAGTTCGGTCTCGACTGCCCCGTGGAGGACCTCGTCGAACACCTCGTCGGACCGCTGCGCGGATTCCTCGTGGATCTCGATCCCGGTCAGGCGGGTCGCGCCGTGCTCGCGGAGGTACCCGGCCGTCGCGCCCCTTCCGCACCCGATATCGAGCACGCGGCCCAGGGGACGGCCAAGACGCTCGAGCAGGTCGGTCCTCGGGTTGCCGTAGTAGCCGGCGGGCTTGTCGGCGAAGCCGGAGGATGCGGGTTCCACACGGCGATCATAGGCGGTGCGCTGGCGCTCGTTCGCTACCGTAGTCCGTGATGGCGCGCATCCTGATCGTCCGCGGGCACAACGCCACGACGTGGGAGCTGCGCCCGTGGGCCGAGCTGCCCGATCGCTTCGACGTGGAGTTCCTCGCGACCGAGTCGAACGGCTACGACACCTCCACCCTCGGCGTGCGGCCCGTGCCGGTGCGCGCGCTTCGCGACCGGTTTCCGCGGAACATCGCCGGCGAGGTCGTCACGGGCCTCCTCAAGGACCGCTACACCGGCTCCGCCGACACCGCCTTCCGGTCCGCCGACATTGTGCATGCCGCTGAGCTTGCGTTCTGGTTCGCGGCCGACGCGGCACGACGCAAGCCGCAGGGTCACTATCGGCTCGTGCAGACGGTCTGGGAGACGCTGCCGTTCCTCGAGGCGTATCGCACGGGCAAGGCGCGGGCGTTCCGGCGGGAGGTCCTCGGCGGGACCGATCTCTTCATCGCGATGACGGAGCGTGCACGCTCCGCGCTGCTCCTCGAAGGCGTGCCGGATGAGCGCATCGCCGTCTCCTATCCAGGCATCGACGTCGATCGCTTCCGCCGAGCGCAGGCGTCGGCGCCGTCGGACCGGCACGTGATTGTCGCGCCGGGGCGTCTCGTCTGGGAGAAGGGCCACCAGGACGCGATCCGGGCGCTCGCGCTGATCCATCGCGGCATCGTCCGCGGGGCCGATGGCGCCGTGCACCGTCCACACCTTCGGATCGTGGGCAATGGGCCCGAACGCGAGCGTCTCGCGGCGCATGCCGCTGAACTCGGGGTCGGGGCTCACGTGACGTTCGAGTCGCTTCCGTACGATGCGATGCCATCGGCGTTCCATGAGGCGTCGTGCCTCCTTCTCGGGAGCCTGAGCTCGGCC
>JBPCSR010000107.1:0-3993 GCA_051006935.1 Gaiellales bacterium | reverse complement strand
CTCGCTCACGCATCACCTCGATCAGGTAGTCCCGCGCGTTCAGCACGTGTAGACGCATCGCGCTCTCGGCGCGTTCGGCCGATCCGGCGCGCAGGGCGGCGATCACCTCGCGGTGCGACGCGAGCGAGCGTCCGCGCTCGGCGGGGTCGCTCCAGAAGACGGTCTTGAACGGCCGTGGGATGCCGGCGACGGTGCGCAGCGCGCCGAGCAGGCGCGGGCTGCCGGCCGCGTCGATGACGATCCGGTGGAAGTCCTCGTTGGCAGCGATCATCGTGTCGATGGTGCGCACGCTGGCGCCCGTGAGCCCCTCGGCGCGCTCGCACGACGCCTCGAGCGCCGCCAGGCCCTCGGGTCCGATGCGGCCGGCGGCGAGCGCGGCGGCACGCGCCTCGAGCACCGCGCGCACCTCGTAGAGGTCGACGAGGTCGGCTGGGTCGAACGTGCGCACGACCGCGCCGCGGCGCGGCTCGATCTCGACGAGGCCGTCGCCCTCGAGCAGCATCAGCGCCTCGCGCACGGGTGTGCGCGATGTGCCGAAGCGTCCGGCCAGCGCCTCGGCGCGCAGGCGCTCGCCCGGCGCGTACTCCCCGCCGATGATCGCCTCGCGCAGGTCCTCGTAGACGCGCTCGGCGCTCGTCCCCGGATTCGTGGTCGTCGCGGCAGCAGGCATGGATTGCGTACAAAACCAGACCTCGACCGCGAACGCAAGCGACCGTTTCCGGTCGATTGCATGCAAAGGCGCTAGCTCAGCGCGTGGCGCTTGAGCAGTCCCTTGGCGATGATCGTCTCCTGGATCTCGTTCGACCCCTCGCCGATCATCATCAGCGGCGCGTCGCGGTAGAGGCGCTCGACCTCGTACTCCGTCGAGTAGCCGTAGCCGCCGAAGATGCGCATCGCCTCCTCGGCGCAGCGCTGGCACGTCTCGGTCGCGTAGAGCTTGGCCATGCCGGCCTCGACGTCGGCGCGCTGGCCCGAGTCCTTCATGCGGGCGGCGGCGAGGATCAGGTGCTTCGACGCCTCGATGCGCGTCGCCATGTCGGCGATCTTCTTCTGGATCAGCTGGTGGTAGGCGATCGGCTTGCCGAACGCCTCGCGCTGCTGGGCGTACTCGAGGGACAGCTCGAGCGCGCGCAGCGAGATGCCGAGCCCGCGCGACGCCACGTTGATGCGGCCGGTCTCGATGCCCGACATCATCTGGTAGAAGCCGGTGCCGATCTTGTCCTCGCCGCCGAGCACGGCCGAGACCGGCACCCGGAAGTCCTCGAACGAGAGCTCCACCGACTCGACGCCGTGGTAGCCGAGCTTGCCGAGCGGCGGCGACACCTTCAGCCCGCCCTGGTCGGCGAGGCCGGGGAGCTTGTCGACGAGCAGCGCGGTCATGCCCGTGTGGCGCGGCTCGGCGTCGGGGTCCGTCTTGACGAGCAGCGCGATCACGGAGGCGCGATCGCCGTTCGTGACCCACATCTTGGCGCCGTTGATGACGAGCTCGTCGCCGTCGCGCACCGCGGTGGTGATGATTGACTGCACGTCGGAGCCGGCGCCGGGCTCGGTCATCGAGAAGCAGGAGCGGATCTCGCCGGCCGCCAGGCGCGGCAGGTAGCTCGCCTTCTGCTCGTCGGAGCCGTGGGCCGCGATCATGCCGCCGACGATGTACTGGCCGTTGACGATGCCCGACACGGCCATCCAGCCGCGCGTCAGCTCGGCGATCGCGAGCGCGTAGGTGACGAGGTCGAGGCCCAGGCCGCCGTACTCGGTCGGGATGCGCATGCCGAAGGCGCCCATGTCGCGCAGCCCCTCGACGATCTGCGTCGGGAACTCGTCGCGCGCCTCGAGCTCCTTGGCGACGGGGATGATCTCCCGGTCGACGAACTCGCGGATCGCCTCGAGGATCTCACGCTGCTCGGGCGTGATGTCGAGTCCGTCGAACGCGCTGATGCGCTCCTTGAGGGGCATGGTCGGGCCTTTCGGTCGCGGCGGGCGGTGCCGCCGAATGCTTCGCTGCCCGGAAGATTACGGCTCGTCGGCCGCAAGCGGTAGGAGCACGGCGCGGACGGCGTCGGGAACCGGCACGGGGCGCCGCGTCGCGCGGTCCACGTAGACGTGCACGAAGCGGCCGTCGGCGCTCGCCTGCGCGGCCCCCGGCTTGAAGATCCCGATCCGGTAGGACACGCTCGAGGTGCCCAGCCGCTCGACCGCGAGCCCCGCCTCCACCGGCTCGGGGAACGACACCGAGTCGTGGAAGCGGCAGGACGTCTCCGCGACCACGCCGACGACGTCGCCGCGCTCCGGGTCGAGCACGCCGTGCTCGACCAGGCGGGCGTTGACGACCGTGTCGAACCAGGCGTAGTAGACGACGTTGTTGACGTGCCCGTACGCGTCGTTGTCCATCCAGCGCGTGGTGATCGGGCGGAACTCCCGGAAGTCCGGACGCTGGGGGATCGGCGGGCGATCGCTCACGGCGGTAGCCTACCCGGGTGAGCGCCTCTCCTCCCCGCCCCGCGCACGGCGCCGGCTCCAGCTGGGACACGCCCGAGGCCGTCGAGCGCGTGGCGAGCGCGTACCGCACGCGCGACGTCGTCGCCATCCGCCAGCTCCAGATCGACCTGCTCGGGCCGCTGGAGGGCGCCGCGGTGCTCGACATCGGCTGCGGGCCGGGCATCTACGCGCGCGACCTCGCGCAGCGCGGCGCGCGCGTGACCGCGATCGACTCGGCGCCCGCGATGCTGGCCGCCGCCGAGGCCGAGGCGCGCGCGGCCGGCGTGGCGATCGAGCTCGCCACGGGGGACGCCTCCGCCCTGCCGTTCCCGGACGCGTCGTTCGACGCCGCCGTGCTCGTGCAGGTGATCGAGTACGTGCCCGACGCCGTCGGCGCGCTGCGCGAGATCGCGCGCGTGCTGCGCCCCGGCGGACGCCTGCTCGTCTGCGACACCGACTGGGCGACGGGGTCCTGGGGCATCGGCGACGCCGACCTCGCCGAGCGCATCAAACGCGCCTGGTGCGACACCAAGGAGCACTTCGACGCCGGCCGCCGCATCCCCGAGTGGCTCGTCGCCGCCGGCTACGCGATCACCGCCTGGGACCCGCAGGTGCTGGCCAACGCCGACGCCGTCGGCGATACCTTCCTCGGCCACTCGTGGAAGACGTACCGCCGCACGCTCGAGCGCCTCGGCACCGTGTCCGCCGACGACCTCGACCGCTTCGACCGCCTCTGCGCGGAGACGACGGCCGCCGGCACCTTCACCTTCACCGTCGTCCGCCACGCCTGGCTCGCCCGCACCCCCGGAGGTTCCCCATGATCGTCCGCCACCACGGCGACACCGCCGAGATCGTCATGCAGGTCGACCACGCCGAGGTCTCCGGGCAGCTCGCCGCCGCCTGGGGCGGCCCCGACGTGCCCGCGCTCGAGCCGCGCGACAGCGTCATCACCGCGGCGCGGCTCCACGACATCGGCTGGCGGCACTGGGAGGAGGCGGTGCCGCTGAACCCCGACAGCGGCCGGCCCACGAACTTCCTCGACGTGGTGATCGAGGAGCACCTGCGGCTGTACCGGCTCGGCATCGACGAGGTCGCCGCGGCCGACGCCTACGCCGGCATGCTCGTCTCGATGCACGCGGCCGGCATCTACACCGGCCGCTACGGCACGCAGCCCGCGCTCCTGCTCACGCGCGCGCCCGCCGTGCAGGAGCTGGTCGACGCCTTCGTGGCGGAGCAGGAGGCGCGCTACGGCGCCGAGCAGGAGGGCCTCGGCGTCGACGACGACGAGCTCTGGCGCAACTTCCTGATGCTCCAGGTCTTCGACCGCCTCAGCCTGCGCCTCTGCCTCGGCGACCCCGCGGGCATGGGTCCGATGGAGATCGTGCTGCCCGGAGACCGCACGCTCTCCGTGGTGCTGGCGGACGACGGGACCGAGCGCCTCGACCCGTGGCCGTTCGCCGCGGCCGAGGTGACCGTCACCGTCCCGACGCGCACGATCCCCTTCGACGGGTACGCCGA
>JBPCSR010000106.1:0-10748 GCA_051006935.1 Gaiellales bacterium | reverse complement strand
CCGGCACGTGCCCCGTCGATGCGTTCGCGCCCAACGGCTACGGCCTCTTCAACACGAGCGGCAACGTCTGGGAGTGGACGACGGACCGCTTCGGCCCCGACCACGGCGAGGACATCTACGCGATCCGCGGCGGCTCGTACCTGTGCCACCTGTCGTACTGCGACCGCTACCGCGTCTCGGCGCGGACGGGCAATACCGCGGAGAGCTCGACCGGCCACCAGGGCTTCCGCTGCGCCTGGAGCGCGGAGCCGCCGGCCCCCGTCGAGGCGCCGGCCACGGCGGCGACTTCGGCGTCCGGCACCGGCGGCTGCTGCGCGCCCGCGCGCTGAGGCGCGTAGGCTCCGCCCCATGCGCCTCAACGTCCATCGCCTCGGCACCCCGGCCGGCCGCCCGCTCCTCGCCATCCATGGCGTCACCGGCCACGGCTCCCGCTACGCCAGCTTGGCCGATCTCGCCGCCCCCGACCGCGACGTCATCTCCGTCGACCTGCGCGGCCACGGGCGCTCCGGCGGCGAGCCGCCGTGGGACGTGATCACGCACGTGGACGACATCCTCGAGACGCTCGAGGCCGAGGGCATCGACGAGTCGATCGACGTGATGGGACACTCGTTCGGCGGCCTGCTCGCGCTGTCCCTCCTGACCCTCGCACCCGACCTCGTGCAGCGCGCCGTGCTGCTCGACCCCGCGATCGCGCTGCCCCTCGACTACTGCGCGGAGCGCGCCGCGGAGGTCATCGCCTTCGCCGGCTGGGAGTCGCCGGAGGTCGCGATCGAGGACCGCAAGGCCGGCGTCGCCGAGCGCGGGCACCGCTTCATCGCCGACGAGGTCGCCGAGCACGTCGTGCAGGGCGACGACGGGCGCTGGCGCGCGCGCTTCGTCCCGGCGGCCGCCGTGACCGCGTGGAGCGAGATGGCCCACGCCGCGCCGATCCCCGAGGAGCCGCGGCCCGTCCTGATCCTGCGTGCCGCGCGCGACATCTACGTCCGCGAGGACACGCTGCTCGCGCCGCTCCGCGAGGCGCTCGGCGACGACCTCGAGGTCGTCGACATCGACTCGGCGCACATGATCGACTGGGAGCAGCCCGAGGCTGCCGCCGCGGAGATCCGCCGCTTCCTCAGCTGACGCTGTCGCGATCGGCGAGCGCCTCCGCGAACAGCCAGTTCGCCGTCTCGCCCTCCAGCGCGATGCGCTCGAGATCCGCCTGATCCTGCAGGCGCTGGAGGCGCAGCCACTCGCGGCCGCCATGGCCGAAGTGCCGAAAGCCGCACAGGAAGAACCCGTGCCCGCGCAGGGCCTCGAGCGCGTCATCGCAGTCGCACGTCAGATCGAGATCGGCGTAGATCGTGCTCGCCTCGCGGGCGGCGTCGGACCAGAGCATCCGCTCGAGCCGCGCGAGATCTCCTTCGCCCGAGACGCGCAGGAACGCGTTGCCCTCCTCGTCCCGGTACTCGATCTCCTGCGAGAGGTCGAGCGGCTCCAGGCCGACCGGGTCGGCGAACTCGATGCCCGCCTCGCCCGCAAGCCGTCCGATCGCCGCGACGTAGCGATCGGGAATCCGCGCCGGGCGCGGTCCGGTATCGGCGATGCGCTTGGTGGTGAACAGCGCCGTCCCGCGCTCCGCCGCCGTCCCGTCGGCGCTCTGCCCGGACGCCATGGCGGCCGGCACCGCGCCGAGCTCGATCGCGATCGGGTGGTAGCCGTGCTTGTACTCGGCGCGCTGGCTGAAGACGTGCGCCGTGAGCGCGCGGGCGCAGAGCGCCGGCACCCCGGCGGCCGTCGCCCGCCGCACCGTCACGTCGAACATCGCGTCGAAGAGGCCCAGCCCGCGGAAATCGCGCGCGACGACGGCGACGCCCGTCTCGGCGGCCTGGCCCGGGCCCTCGGCGAGGAACGCGTGGTGGCCCACGAGCTCGTCGCCGACGTAGGCGACCGTGCTCGACATGCGCCCATCGCGCATCGCCTCCTCGATCCAGACGGGGCGGTACATCTCGCGGTGCACGTAGTCGAGACCGTAGTTGCGGTAGAGGAGCTGGGCGATCGCAGTCGAGTCGTCAGGCGTCGCGTCACGCACCTCGATGTCGTCGAGCGCGA
The DNA here is from genome assembly GCA_051006935.1 of Gaiellales bacterium. Classification (GTDB taxonomy): domain Bacteria; phylum Actinomycetota; class Thermoleophilia; order Gaiellales; family F1-60-MAGs149; genus F1-60-MAGs149. Next base: position 8,657 of record JBPCSR010000106.1, on the reverse strand, counting down.
CGTCGGCGCCACGCGACCGCGTCTCGTCGGCGGCGCCCTCGCCGACCTGCGTGATCGGGGCGCCGTGCTCGACGTCGATGTGCAGGGTGAGCCGCTTGCCGTTGTGCGCGAGATTCACGAGGCGCGTCTCGGGATCGATCGCGTGCGCGGCTTCGAGGCCCGGCGGGAGCGGACCATCCGGGCCGCCGGCGCGACGGAACGGCTTGCCGCGATCGCGCACGTCGACCCGCACGCCGGTCGCGTCGAGCTCCACCGCGACCTCGATCTCCCCGCCGCCGCGTCCCTCGTACGAGTGCTCGACGCTGAAGCGCACCAGGCAGCCGACGGCGGTGCGCAGCTGCGCCGTCACGGCGTCGGGCAGGTTCGCCTCGCCGGCGTAGCGCACGACGAGCGTGTCGGCGAGCGCGATCGACGACGGCGAGGCGTGGACGGTGAGTGCGGCGCGCCCGAGCACGGCTGCACTCTAGCCCGGTCGGGCCCGAGAGAACACGGTGTGCGTGGACGAGATGGGCCCGGGCCCACCATGTCCGTGCCTGTGCCGCATCGTGGAACCGCGCGCCGCAACGCCGCCCGCAGCCTCGCGCGTGAAATCACGAGACCGTCACATCAATCCTCCGGCGGGCGGAGGTCGAGCGTCCAGGCGAGGCGGCGGACGGCGCGAGCGAGCGCGCCGTGCGCGGGGCGCCCCTCCCAGTGCATCGCGAGGATGCGAAGCTCGCCGGCGGCGCGGTCGGCCTTCACGTCGGCTCGGCCGACGAGGCGATCGCCATGCAGCAGCGGCAGCACGTAGTACCCCCATTGCCGGCGGGCCTTGGGCACGTAGATCTCGAGCGCGTGGCGGAAGCCGAACAGGCGATCCGTCTCCTCGCGATCCCACACCAGGTTGTCGAACGGGCAGAGCAGCACCGCCGCGGAGGCGCGTGCCGCGAGGTCGCCGAGCACGGCGGGCTCGGCGACCGCGACGTGCTCGCCGACCCGCACGCGGACGAGCTCCTGCGAGGCGACTAGCTCGTCGACGGCGATCGCGATCTCCCGCGCCCGTCCACGCAGACGGAAGTAGTCGCCGAGGCGGCTCTGCGTCACGAGGCCGCGGGCGCGCACCGTGCGCAGGATGCGCTCGCGCAGCACGGCCTGCGGGTCGTCGATCGGCGCAAGCTGCGCGGCCGTATAGAGCCGCTCGGGGAGGTCGTACACCCGCGTGAAGCCGCGGCGCTCGCGCACCGCCAGCCGCCCGCACGCGAACAGCGACTCGATCACCTGCTTGGCCGCCGACCACTCCCACCACCCCGGCGTGCCCGCGCCGCCGAAGTCGGCCGCCGTGATCGGCCCCTCCGCGGCGCGCGCCATCACCTCGCGCGCCAGCTTGGGATGCTCCTGCAGCACGGGGCCCCACCAGCGGTGCTCGGTCGTGGCGAGCATCTCGGCGCGGAACCACGGAAGGTCGTCGGCGACGATCAGGCTCGCCTCGTGCGCCCACACCTCGGCGATGCGACCCGTGCGCCGCAGGCCGTTGAGCGTGCCGGCCGGCACGCGCCCGACGCGCGCGGCGAGCGTGAGCCGGTGGGCGCGCGCGACCGTCATCACCGAGTCGATCTGGACGCAGCCCAGACGCGCGATGCGCGCCTCCACGTCGTCCGGCGACGCCACCCGGCTGCGCGAGGCGAAGCCCTGGCGCGCGACGACGATCGCACGCGCCTCCCGCGGGTCGAGCACCTCCATCCGCGCACCGTAGTTGACCGGGGGCGCCTGGCGTCCGTGGCCGGTCAGTGGCGGAAGTGGCGTCGGCCCACGTGGACCATCGCCGCGCCCGCGGCGTCGACGGCGGCGGTGACCTCGTCGTCGCGCTTGGCGCCACCCGGCTGGATGATCGCGGTGATACCGGCCGTGAGTCCGAGCTCGGCGCCGTCGGCGAACGGGAAGAACGCGTCGGAGGCGAGCACCGCGCCGGCACGGCGCTCGGGCGGCGTCTTCTCGACGGCGATGCGGACGGCGTCGACGCGACTCATCTGCCCCGCGCCGATGCCGAGCGTGGCGCCGTCCCGCGCGACCACGATCGCGTTCGACGACACGTGCCGCACGATCCGCCACGCGAACAGCAGGTCCTCCCACTCGCGCGCATCGGGCTGCGTCGCGGTGACGACGGTCATCGCCGCGCGCGGCTCGTCGGCGAGATCGGGATCCTGGACGAGCATGCCGCCCGGCACCGGACGGAAGTGCCGCAGCGGCGGGCGCGTGGCCGGCTCCGTGTCCTCGAGCAGGCGCGTCGCGGCCTTCACCCGCAGCGCCTCGAGCGCCCCGTCCTCGTAGCCGGGCGCGATCAGCACCTCGAGGAACTGCTCGGCCAGGCGCGCGCCCAGCTCCGCCGTCACGGGGCGGTTGACCGCGATCACGCCGCCGAAGGCGCTGACCGGGTCGCCCGCCAGGGCGCGCGCGTAGGCCTCGGACGCATCGCGGCCGATCGCGGCGCCGCACGGGTTCTGGTGCTTGACGATCGCGCAGGCGGGCTCGTCGAATTCGTTCGCGATGGCGTGCGCCGCGGCGAGGTCGGCGAGGTTGTTGTACGAGAGCTCCTTGCCGCCGTGCTGCCGCACGCCCGTCAGGAGGTGCCGCGGCTGCGCGCGGTCGACGTAGTACCCGGCGGCCTGATGCGGATTCTCGCCGTACGGCAGCTCGCGCTGGCGCTGGAGGTCCATGACGATCTCGTCGGGCAGCACGACGCCGCCCGTGAACCACGCGGAGATCGCCGCGTCGTACCCGGCGGTCATCGTGAACGCCTCGGCGGCGAGGCGCCGGCGCGTCTCGGGCGACAGCTCGCCGCCGCGCTCCTCGAGCTCCGCGATCACCTCGGGGTACCGGCTCGGCGAGGTGACCACGCCGACGGCTCCGTGGTTCTTGGCGGCGGCCCGCACCATCGCAGGACCGCCGACGTCGATCTTCTCGATCGCCTCGGCGTCGGTGATGCCCGCCTGGCTGATCGTCTCGCGGAACGGGTAGAGGTTGACGACGACCAGGCCGATCTCGGCGATGCCGAGCTCCTCGAGGCGCGCGAGGTCCTCGGGCACGTCGCGGCGCGCGAGGATGCCGCCGTGGATGCCCGGGTGCAGCGTCTTGACGCGCCCGCCGAGCATCTCGGGCGCGCCCGTCACCTCGTCGACGGCCAGCCACGGCACGCCGGCCGCCTCGATGCGCGCGCCGGTGCCGCTCGACGCGACGATCTCGATCCCGAGCGCGTGCAGCGCCCGCGCGAGGTCCTCGAGCCCCGTCGGGTCCGAGACGCTGATCAGCGCGCGGCGGATGCGGCTCACGCGGCGCTCCGCTCGGGCTCGGGGACGTCGTCGGCGGCCAGGCGGCGGACGACGGTCGGGAGCAGCCGGTGCTCGACGGCCTGGATGCGCTCGTGCAGCGCCGCCGGCGTGTCGCCCGCCCGCACGGGCACGGGCTCCTGCGCGATCACGGGGCCGGTGTCGAGGCCCGTGTCGACGAAGTGCACCGTCACCCCCGTCTCGTCGACGCCCGCGTCGAGCGCCTGCTCCCAGGCGCGCAGCCCGGGGAACGCGGGCAGGAGCGACGGGTGCACGTTGACGACGGGCAGGCGGTCGACCAGGTCGGCGGTGAGGATCTCCATGAACCCGGCCAGCACAACGAGCTCGACGCGGCGCTGCTCGAGCCAGGCGACGAGCGCGCGGTCGCGCTCGGCCCAGTCGTCGCCGCGCGGGAAGACCGCCGTCTCGATCCCCTCCTCCTCGGCCCGGCGCAGCGCGATCGCGTCGGCGCGGTTCGAGGCGACGGCGACGATCGCCACCGTCGGGTCGAGCCGCTCGAGCAGCGCGGCGAGGTTCGATCCGCGCCCCGAGGCGAGCACCGCGACGCGGAGGGGGTCGTCAGCCGTGGCCGCGCGGATCATCCGGCGTAGCGGACCCCTGTGCCCGCCTCGATCGCGCCGATCCTCCAGGCGGCGTGCCCGGTCGCCGCGAGCGCGGCGATGGCATCGTCCTGCGCCGCCGGGTCGACGATCGCGATCATCCCGATGCCGAGGTTGAACACGCGGCGCAGCTCCGCCTCCTCGACGCCCTGGTCGGCGAGCCACTGCACAACGGCCGGGCGCGGCCACGCGGCCGGGTCGACGACCATGCCGCAGCCGTCGGGCAGCACGCGCGGCGCGTTGCCCTCGATGCCGCCGCCCGTGATGTGCGCGAGCGCCCTCACGTCGACGGCCGTGCGGAGGTCGCGGATCGCCGCAACGTAGATCGCGGTCGGCGCGAGCAGGTCGGCGGGCGCGCTGGCGAGGCCGCCGGCGCGCTCGACGACGCGCCGCACGAGCGAGAAGCCGTTCGAGTGGAGGCCGGAGCTCGCGATGCCGATCACCGCGTCGCCGGGCGCGACGCGCGCGCCGTCGATCAGCCGGTCGCGCTCGGCGATGCCGAGCGCGAAGCCCGCCACGTCGAGGCTGTCGGCATCCATCACGCCCGGGTGCTCGGCCGTCTCGCCGCCGAGCAGCGCGGCGCCGGCCTGGCGGCAGCCGTCGGCGATGCCCTCGACCAGCGTGGCCACGACGTCGGGGTCGAGCACGCCGACGGACACGTAGTCGAGGAACAGAAGCGGCTCGGCGCCCACGCAGAGGATGTCGTTGACGCACATGGCGACGCAGTCGATGCCGGCGGCGTGGAGCGATCCGGCCTCGCGGTGCAGCTCGAGCTTGGTGCCGACGCCGTCGGTGCCGGCGACCAGCACCGGGTCCGCATAGCCGAGGCCGTTGAGCGCGAGCAGGCCCGCGAATCCGCCGTGCGCGTCGATCACCCCGGGGCGCGTCGTCGACCGCACCGCGCCCTTGAGGCGCTCCACCACGGCGTCGGCCGCGTCGAGCGAGACGCCGGCGGCCGCGTAGGTGAGGTCGTCGGACATCGTCAGGCCACCGGCAGGCGGGTCGCCTCGAACCGGTCCTTGTCGGCCGCGGCCGGCACGACGGTGGGGTACCGGCCCGTCAGGCACGCGCGGCAGAAGCGGTCGTCGCCATGGCCGGTCGCCGTCTCGAGCCCGTCCAGCGAGAGGTAGGCGAGCGAGTCGGCGCCGAGCTGCCGGCGGATCTCCTCGACGGACTGCCCCGACGCGATCATCTCGTCCTTCGTCGCCATGTCGATGCCGTAGAAGCACGGCGAGATCACCGGCGGCGACGAAATGCGCAGGTGCACCTCGGTGGCGCCGGCGCCGCGCAGCATCTCGACGATCTTGCGCGTCGTGGTGCCGCGCACGATCGAGTCGTCGACGACGACCACGCGCTGGCCGGCGAGCACGTCGGGCATGGGATTGAACTTGAGCTTGATGCCGTTCTCGCGCATCGCCTGGTCGGGCTGGATGAAGGTGCGGCCGACGTAGCGGTTCTTGACGAGGCCGTCGACGTACGGGATGCCGCTCCGCCGCGCGTAGCCCTGCGCGGCCGGTGCGCCCGAATCGGGCACGGGGATCACGATGTCGGCCTCGACGGCGGCCTCCTCGGCGAGGATCTCGCCCATCCGCTCGCGGGTGCGGTGCAGATGGAGCCCGTCGAGCTGGGAGTCGGGCCGCGCGAAGTAGATGAACTCGAAGACGCACAGCGACGGGTGATGCGGCTGCGCGGGTTTGATGCTCTCCACCCCGGAGTCGGTGAGGACTACGATCTCGCCCGGCTCGACGTCGCGCACGAACGCGGCGCCGACGATGTCGAGCGCGCACGTCTCCGACGCGAGCACGGGGTGCCCGTCGAGGTCGCCGAGCACGAGCGGGCGGATGCCGTCGGGGTCGCGGAAGCCGATCAGCTGCTCCTCGTCCATCACGATGGCGGCGAACGCGCCGACGATGCGACCCATCGCCTCCCGGACGCCGTCGACGAGCGGGCCGTCGTGCTCGCAGATCAGCGCGGCGATCACCTCGGTGTCGGACGTCGACTCGAAGCGCAGCCCGCGCCCCTCGAGCTCGTCGCGCAGCTCGCTCGTGTTCGTGAGATTGCCGTTGTGGGCGAGCGCGAGCGTGCGCCCCTGACGGTGGCGGATGACCGGCTGGGCGTTCTGCCAGCGCGACGAGCCCGTCGTGGAGTAGCGCGCGTGGCCGACGGCGGCGACGCCCTCGAGCGTCTCGAGCGTCGACTCGTCGAACACCTGGGAGACGAGGCCGAGCTCGCGGACGGCCTGGATGCGGCGGCCGTCGGTGACGGCGATGCCGGCGCTCTCCTGCCCGCGGTGCTGGAGGGCGTAGAGCGCGAAGTACGTGAGCCGCGCGACGTCGCGTTCGGAGGCGCGGATGCCGAAGACGCCGCACACGGCTACGCGGCCTCGATCAGGGCGGGGAGCGTGGCCGACCACGCGTCGGCGGCGACAGCGAGCGGGAGTTCGGCGACGGTCGGGCCGACGGCGATGCGCACGGCGTCGCCGCCGGCGGTGCCGACGACCGTCGCGGCGACGTCGTTCCGCGCGGCGAGCGCGAGCAGCGCGTCGGCGTCGTCGGTGGCGACGAGCACGTGGCCGTTGCCGCCTTCGCCGAACAGCGTGACGTCGTCGCGCGCGGCCAGCGGCGGCAGCTCGATGCCGATGCCGATGCGGCCGGCGATCGCCATCTCGGCGGCGGCCACGGCGATGCCGCCCTCGGCGGCGTCGTGCGCCGCGTGGCTGATGCCGGTGGCGGCGGCCTCGACGAGCACGTCGATCAGCCGCGCCTCGGCGGCCAGATCGATGTCCGGGATGCGGCCGGCCGTGCCCCCGAGCAGCTCGGCCTGGTACTCGGAGCCGTCGACCGCGGGCGGCGTGTCGCCGAGCAGGACGATCGACGCGCCGTGCCTCGGCGCGGCGCCGATGCTGCGCGCAGCGTCCTCGATCAGCCCGACGCAGCCGACGATCGGCGACGGCGGGATCGGGCCGCCGGCGTGCTCGTTGTAGAGGGAGACGTTGCCGGAGACGACCGGCGCCTGCAGCGCCTCGCACGCCTCGGCCATCCCCTCGACGGCCTCCACGAACATGTACGGCGTCTCGCCCTTCTCCGGGTTCCCGAAGTTGAGGCAGTTCGTGATCGCGAGCGGGCGCCCGCCGGTGCACGCCACGTTGCGCGCCGCCTCGGCGACGGCCTGGCGCCCGCCGCGGCGCGGATCGAGCCACGTGCGGCGGCCGCTGCCGTCGAGCGCGGCCGCGATGGCGCGGGTGGAGTCGGGCAGCCGCACGACGCCCGCGTCGGCGCCCGGCCGGATCACCGTGCCGCCGCCGACGATCTGGTCGTACTGCTGGAAGACGGCGGCCTTGGAGGCGATGTTCGGAAGCGCGAGCAGCTGCGCGAGCAGCTGCGAGGCGTCGCCCATCGGCGGCAGCGAGGCCACGTCGACCGGCTCCGCGTCGAGGCGCGCCGGGCGCTGCGGGTCCAGCGCGTAGCGCGGGCAGTCGTCGACGAGGGCGGAGACGGGGATGTCGCCGACGACCTCCTCGCCCATCGTGCAGATCAGGTGGTCGCCCTCGACCACCTCGCCGATCACCGAGCACTCGAGCTCCCAGCGCGCGCAGAGCGCCTGCACCGCGGCCAGCCGGCTCGGCTCGACGCAGGCGAGCATGCGCTCCTGCGACTCCGAGATCATGATCTCGAACGGCTCCATGTCGGCCTCGCGCAGCGGCACCTTGGCGAGGTCGAGCTTGACGCCGACCGGGCCGCGCGACGCCATCTCGGAGGCGGAGGAGGCGAGGCCGGCGGCACCGAGGTCCTGCAGGCCGACCAGCACGTCGTCGCGCACGAGCTCGAGCGACGTCTCGATCAGGCGCTTCTCCATGTACGGGTCGCCGATCTGGACGGTCGGGCGCTTGTCGTCGCCGCCCGCGTCGATGTCCTGCGAGGCGAGCACGCTCGCGCCGCCGATGCCGTCACGCCCGGTGCGCGCGCCGAACAGGACGACGAGGTTGCCGATGCCGGCGGCGGTGGCGCTCTTGAGGTCGGAGGCCTTCAGCACGCCGATGCACATGGCGTTGACGAGGCACGACTGCTCGTAGCCCGGGTCGAAGCGCACCTCGCCGCCGATGTTGGCGACGCCGACGCAGTTGCCGTAGTGGCCGATGCCGCGGACGGCGCCGTCGAGCAGGCGCCGCGTGCGCTCGGTGCCGGGGTCGCCGAAGCGGAGCGAGTCGAGCACGGCGATCGGGCGGGCGCCCATGGCGAAGACGTCGCGGAGGATCCCGCCGACGCCGGTGGCCGCGCCCTGGAACGGCTCGACCGCCGAGGGGTGGTTGTGGCTCTCGACCTTGAACGCCACGCCGAGGCCGTCGCCGACGTCGACGACGCCCGCGTTCTCGCCCGGTCCCTGGAGCACGGCGGGACCGTCGGTGGGGAAGCGGCGCAGCACCGCGCGGGAGTGCTTGTAGCCGCAGTGCTCGCTCCAGAGCAGCGAGAAGACGGCCAGCTCGACGTGGTTCGGATCGCGGCCCATCAGCCCGACGATCTGCGCGTACTCGTCATCCGTCAGCCCGAGTTGGCGATGCAGCGAGGGGTCGGCGACGTGGTTCACGCGTTGACCAACACTAGCGGAGGCACCTGTCGTGCTTGACGCCTCGCGCGGGGCCCGCGCGCCCCCGCGGCGACCGCGGCGCGCGCCGTCACGCGCCGGCGCGGCGCCCGGGCGCACGCTGGTCCTCATGGCCGATTCCACCACCCTCCCC
>JBPCSR010000105.1:0-3783 GCA_051006935.1 Gaiellales bacterium | reverse complement strand
CAATCGTCATCGCCGGCCTCCGCGCCCTTCTCGTACCACTCGCGTGCCTGATCGCGCTCCATGCGGTGCTCGTGGTACACGCCGAGGTCGTACATCGCCGTCGTGTTGCCGAACTCGGCCGCCCTGTGGAACAGCTGCAGCGCCGATTCCGTGTTGCCCGCCTCGCGCTCCCAGACGCCGAGCTCACGTGCCGCAGCCCCGTGCTCGAACTCCTCGACCGCGCGCCGCAGAAACGGCTCGCCCGCCTGCCGATCGTCCTCGCCGAGCTTCAGTCCGCGCATAAGCAGCGCATCCCCGCAGCCCAGGTCGATCGCGCGATCGATCCACGTGTCGAAGTCCTCGCTGGAAGGATCGTCGTGCGTGAGCAGGCCGATCCGAAACGCGGCATCGCCGCTGCCGAGCTCGTACGCACGCTGCAGAAGCGCCATCGCCTGGTCGGGCTCGTCGGCCTCGAGTATCCGAGCGAGAATGTACGCCGATCGGGCGTCGCCATCCTTCGCGCGCTTCTCCAGCAGCGGCCGCGCGGCCGCGACATTCTCTGTGGTCAGCAAGATGCGGACGCGTTCCGATTCGCCGTCGGCAAACCCCATCGCTTCTGCTGCATCCAGCGCCTCGAGCGCGAGCGCCTCATGGCCGTACTCGGCCGCGCCGCCGGCGATGCCGAGCGCGGCGTCGACCGATCCGGCCGACTTCGCACGCTCGAGCAGCGACCTGACCGAGGCGAGGTCGCCGATCGTCAACGGCATGATGGCGATCATGGCCAGCTTCTCGGGCTCGCGGGCGCAATCGGCAAGCGCGCCCGTGAGGAACGCCTGCATCTCAGGCAACCCCTCCTGCGGAAAGTCCGACGCGCGGAACGCCTCCATCATCTGAGCGAGCAGGTCCGCGTTCTCGTCGCCCAAGCTCTTCTGCTTCTTCCCGAACAGTCCCACGTCGCCCTCCGCGTCGATTCAGCCGCCAGTCGGGCTGCCCGATGTGCGGCTTACGAAGCGTATGCAATATGGCGTTCCGTGGGAAGGCTGACGCCTATTCGATCCCCATCCGCTGCATCTTGTCGCGCTCCTCATCGTCATCGGCCGTGGCGAGGAACTCTGCGAGGGGAAAGCCCGTCTCGCGCGCACGCTCGACCATGGCTCGGGCGCCGTCCGGGTCATCGTCGAATACGTAGAACGCCTGCGCGAGCAGCGAGAAGGGATCGCTGAGCGAGACGGCGACTCCCAATAGCTCCTGCCATGCGGGGTCATCCGTCGCGTGCGCCTGCGCCCACCGCGTGCGAGCGGCGAGGCCGTCACCAGCGGCGACTGCGCGGTCGAGCCAGACGCGCGCCTCGGCCGCGTTGCCCGCGTCGCGCTCCAGATCGGCGAAGTGGCGCATCGCACCCGTGTGCCCGAGCGCCGCCGCGTAGGCGAGGTGCTTGCGTCCCTCGAGCGGATCGTCGTCGATCACCGTCCATGCCGCCCACATGTGCCCGCGTCCATCGCCGAGCTCGGCGAGGCGAACGGCGCGTTCCAGGACCTCGTCCCATTCCTCGTCGAGCACGTGCATCCCGATACGCTCGTTCATCGCCTCGCGGACGATGTCGGGATCCTCCGATTCGACCAGGCGGTCGAGGAGCTCGACCGCCTCGCGCTTCCGGCCATCCTCGCGCATGTGTGCTGCGATCATGAGTCCCGCGTCCTCGTCGCCTGCGGCGAAACCGCGCTCCATCCACTCGGCGGCTCGCGCGTCGTCGCCCGCCTCCTGCGCGGCCTCCATCATCCACTGCCACGTGGCGACGCGGCCCAGTTCGAAGGACCGCGCGCCGTGGATCCACGCATCGTCGAACTTCCCCTGCAGGTTGCAGATCATGGCGAGGAAGAACTCGCACTCCGCATCGCCCATGGCGGCACCCGCGCGGAGGAGTCTCAGTCCCTCCGCCTCGTCGTCATGGCTGTAGTGCAGAGTGCCGAAGCGCCAGAGGTCCTCGGGGTCGGACTCGTCGATCGTGATCAGGCCGAGGCGGAAGCCGATGCCGTCGGCACCCTCGACACCTCGTCGAATCGCCTCGCGGATGGCCTCCGTCGCCTCGTCGCGGCGATCGAGCGCCACCAGGCTGAACGTGCACAGCACGAGCGAGCTATCCACGCCATCCGCCGCCAATTCGCGAAACAGCGCGATCGCCGCCTCGTGATCCTCCTGCTCCACGCGAACGCGGGCGAGCTCCCACCTGGTCCCGGGCACGCCGTCGCGGACAGCGGGCTCGAGGATGCGGGCGGCGGCGGGCAGGTCGCCGCGCACGCGCAGGAAGGCTCCGACCGGAAACGCGTACTCGGCAATGTCGGCCGCCGCCGCGCCGTGCAACCACTCTACCGCGCTCGCAAAGGCCGCGGGATGCTCGCGGAACCAGACCCCGCAGGAGCTCTCCAGAGACGCCTCGTCGGACTGCGGCATCGCGATGACGTCGCGCAGGGCGAGAGCGTCGCCGTCGCCGCGCTCTGCTGCGATCTCGAGCAACCGCAGGGCCCCAGCCTGATCTTCGATGCCGATCTTGCACAGCGCCGCAGCGACCGCCGCCTGCGGATGCCGGAGCCCGTCGGCCACAGCCAGAAGCCCGGCAAACGGGATCGCCTCGCCGGCCTCGAACCGTCGTCTGAAGTCGCCGAAGCGGCCCTGTTCCCGACCGTCCGGCCCGGTCAGCTGGAGCGATTCGGGGCCATCAAGGCGGTCACCGCCGCTCTCGCCCTGCTCAACCGAGGCGCCGTCGCGTGCCTCCAGCACCTGGGTGCGGCGGAAGCGAAGGCGCTGCGCGTACGGAATGCCGCGCAGGGAGTCGTGCACCAGGAGGTTCGTCAGACGGCCGACGGCCTCATCGCCATCAACCGACTCGATCTCGCACCACACGTACTCTCCGCCGCCGGGGTAGGCGACCTCGAAATGCAGTCTGGCGAACACGCCGGGGTCAAACGCGAGCGACGGCGCCTCCTCGAACTCCTCGAGCGCGATGCCGGCCGCGCCCAATGGGGGGCCGGTGAGGTCGAGCTCCTCGCCCGACGCGGTGCTTAGGCGGCCTTCGAGCTGCGCGCGATTCTGGGCGGCCAGCGCCAGGCCGTGCTCCGCCGCGCGGGCGTACCACCCGAGCGCCGCCTCGGTATCGCCGTCCTCCTCGGCCGCAACGCCGAGCGCGTTCATCGCCGACGGGAGTCCCAGCGCCGCAGCGCGCTCGAGCATCGCTTGACACCCCGCCACATCGCCCTCATCGCGGAGCGCATTCGCGTAGTTGTACGCCCCGATCGCATCGCCGTCCTCGGCTGCCTGCCGATACAGCTCGTTCGCGACGCGCATGTCGCCGCGGGCCTCGTGGATATTGCCGAGGATCACGAGACCGTCGGGATGACCATTCGCCACCATGCGCTCAGCGAGCGAGTGCGCCTCGTCCAGCTCGCCGAGACCAGCGAGCGTCGTGGTCAGGCTCGAGAGCGCCAAGTCGTCGCCGAGCTCGACCGCCCTCCGGTAATGGCGCGCGGCGCCGACGGGATCGTCGGCGTACGTGCACATGACGCCGAGTGCCCGGACGCACGACGGCTCGTCGAGCGCGGCCCCCGTCTCGTAGCACTGCCGCGCCTGCTCGCGATCCCCCGCGTGCTCATGGAGAACGCCGATGCTGTAGTGCCCGCTGAGGTCGCCGGCGTCGATCGCGCGCTGGTACTGCCGAATGGCGCCATCGCGGTCGCCGCGCTCCTGGAGGATGTGTCCGGCTTCCTTCATCGCACCCTGGAATCCACCCTCGGCGGACCGCAGGAAGAG
>JBPCSR010000104.1:0-2956 GCA_051006935.1 Gaiellales bacterium | reverse complement strand
TCCATGGTGCCCTGCTGGATGGGCGTGGGCTCCTCGTAGCCGAGGTCGCTCAACGCGCGCAGGATCTCCGGCTGGAGATCGAAGTCTTCGAAACGCAAGATGTGGTCCTTCCGAGTGATGACGCGCGGCACTCGGCAGCACGTCCCGCTATGGAGCCCTGGATGGGCGTCCGATGTGGCTAACGATACGTGACCCGGCGGCATTCCCCTGCCGGTGGGGTTCCCCCGCACCGTTTCGCGGGGCGACTGCGGACCTCCCGCCCCGCCCGCGACCTACGTTTGGTGCATCCCCGAGGAGGTGATCGGCATGCGAGACGCAGAGCATCGCGATACGCACCATCCGAGGATGAACCTCGCGCCGCAGCAGCGCGAGCAGGCCGCGATGGGGGCGCAGGAGGCGGCGCGTGCCCATCCCCGCGGCCGGGTCTGGTGGACGCTGCCGCCCGTTCTCAGGACGGGTCGCTGGCGCCGCATCCGCGCGCCGGATGAGGACTGATCATCCGCGCGCGTCGGCGTTGACGAGGTCGAACAGCGCGTCGTAGACCCCGGGGCAGGCGGCGACGGCCTGCTCCACCCCGAGCGGCCCGGGCTGACACGACCAGAAGCCGCCGGCCTCCGTGACGAGCAGCGAGCCAGCCGCCCAGTCCCAGGCGTTGAGGCCGCTCTCCCAGTAGCCGTCGAGCCGTCCGCACGCCACCCAGGCGATGTCGATCGCGGCGGCGCCGCCGCGGCGGATGTCGCGGATGCCGCCGATCACGCGCGCGACCTGCGCGGCCTGCTGCCGGCGCCGCTCGGCGTCGTAGCCGAAGCCCGTCGCGACGAGCGCCTGCCCGAGATCGTGGGTGCCGCGCACGTGCACGCGGTCGCCGTTGAGCGTGGTGCCGCGCCCGCGCGCCGCGGCGAACATCTCGTCGCGGCTCGGGTCGTACACGGCCCCGGCGAGCGCGCCGTGCTCGTCCTCGACGGCGACGGAGACGGCCCACTGCGGGTAGCCGAACACGAAGTTGGTGGTGCCGTCGAGCGGGTCGACGACCCAGCGCAGCCCCGTCGTCCCCTCGCGCCCCGCGCCCTCCTCGCCGAGCAGTGCGTCGTCGGGTCGCGCCTCGTGCAGGATCCGCGCGAGCAGCTCCTCGGCTTCGCGGTCGGCGTCGGAGACCATGTCCGTCGCCGTCGACTTCGTGTCGAGCCCGCGCAGCCCGCGCTCGGCGTGGTGCTGGAGCAGCGCCCCGGTTTCGCGCGCCGCGCGGACGGCGAGCTCGCGCAGCTCGGACGGCTCGGGAGCGACGTGCATGCCCCTCAGGCTACCGGCGCGATCAGTCGCGGACGCGCGCGACGGCGTGCTCGCGCTGGACGATCTTCGTGCCGTCGCGCAGCTCGACCGCGTGGCCGGGCATCAGCAGCACGAGGTCGCCGGCCTGCAGGTCCGTCACCTCGCCGCCGCAGGCGAGCACGATCACGCGCTCGAGGCGGTTCATCGACACCGTCGCCGGCAGCACGAGCCGCCCCGTCCCCTCATCCTCGACGCTCGACCGCACGTGGAGCCAGTCGTCGAGCGGCTCGATGTTGACGGGCGGCAGCGAAAGCGGCAGCGCGTCGGACGGCATGTCCTTGTCGTTCGCCATGCCCATAGGTTCGCATGTTCCGCGGTGCGCGGTCGAATCCTCCGGGGACGGGCGGTGCGCGCGTGGAGTGTTCAGGATTCGAGTTGACGATCCCCTACGAGCTTCGTCGTCCGGTTTGTATCGGGCTTCATTTCGTACGCTGTTTCAACAACGCTCGCGCTTCCCGGCATCCGCCTCTGCGAGTTCCTGACCGATGCCGAAGCCCACGCCCCGCCTCGACCCGCGTTCTCGTCGCCGATGGTCTGGTGCCATCGCCGTGCTGGTCGTCGCGGGCGTCGCCGCCCTGGCGGCGGCACCGATCGCCTCTGCGACGGACCAGCTTTTCTGGACCACCGACAACATGGGTACCGTCTCCGCGATCGGAACCGACGGGTCTAACCCTCGAATCTTGACCACCGCGCTGGAAGACGGCTCCCCGTCCGATCCGCTCGGAACAGTCGTCGATGCCGCAGCGGGCAAGGTCTACTGGATCGAGTACTACACGGCCGCAGTGCACATGGTCGACCTCGACGGCACCCATCAGCGCGCACTGCCGACGCCGGGTGCGCCGTCCTCAAAGGCGCTGAGCCTCACGCTCGATCCCACGACGGGCACGCTCTACTGGGCGAACATCTCCGACAACTCGATCGTCTACGCGAAGACCGACGGCAGCGGCGGTGGCGTCCTCTACTCGAGCCGGAATCTCGACGGTGGGTACATCGGCAATCCGTCGCAGGTCGCGGTGGATCCGGCGCGCAACCTGATCTACTGGGCCAACGGCGACTGGCGCAGTCGTCACCTTGCGGGCCCGATCGTCTACGCCAATCTGGACGGCAGTGGGTCGCCGGGCGCCATCACGCCGACGGGCGCACATTGCTCGGACCTCACGATCGTGTCCGCCGTCCAAGTCGATAGCGCTCGGAATACCCTCTACCTCTTCGGATCCGGTGACGCCGCGGGCACGGGAACGCTCCAGAAGATGGCGCTCGACGGAACCGGATGCAGCGATCTGGCCACGGGGCTGTATGGCAAGTACACCGGCAGCGACCGCCCGTACGCGATGCTCTTCGGCGGCGCGCTGGATCCTCAGCGCAACCGCCTGATCTTCCCGGAATACGGCACGGACGCGTCGGGCGCGTGGCCGCCCGGTCCCTCGCGGATGTCCTACATCGAGTTGGACAATCCGGCGGGCCCGCAGCTGTTCTCCACCGGCTCCGCGACCATGGGCCCTGCCGGGGCCGTCTTCCCCACGCTGCTCGCCGCGCCCGTCATCGACGTTGCCGCCGCGGTGATACCCAACGACGCGACGACCGGGCAGACGATCACGTGCGGCGGCACATGGAGCGTCGGCATCCC
>JBPCSR010000103.1:0-2615 GCA_051006935.1 Gaiellales bacterium | reverse complement strand
ATCACCCAGTCGGGTGGCCGAATCGGGAAGGCGCTGAGGCTGTAGAAGATCGGCGTCAGGAAGAAGAGCGGTAGCAGCGCAACGCTCACCAGGTGCGAGATGTCTCGGAAAAACACGTTGGCGACGCCGAGCAATGTGGCGAGTCCGAAGCACAGCGCCACGAGCAGGGCGAACGGGATCGGCAGCAGCCAGACGGTTCGCAGCGTGGCCGGGTTCGCCCACACGCACGCGGCAATCGCCAGCACCAGGAGCACCGCCGTGGTCAGCGCATTCGCCAGGGCGACCGACATCGGGATGAGCTCTCGCCGAAACCAGACCTTGCGGATGATGTCGCTGTTGGCGAGCAACGACATGGTGCCGTTCGAGATCACGTTCGCGAAGAAGTTCCAGAGGATGATGCCGACGAGGACGAAGAGCGCGTAGTTGGGGATGACCGACGAGGACTTGAAGAGGAACGCGAAGATGAAGTAGTAGATGCCCGTCATCAGCAGCGGCTGAAGCACGGTCCATGCCGATCCGAGCATCGAGTCGCGGTAACGCCCGCGCATCTCGCGGTGCGTCAGGGTTCGAAGGAGCTCGAGTTGCGCACGGCGGCGTTCCTGCTTGGAGCCGAGGATCGGATCCGCCGATCGCTCACGCGGTGGGGCGACGGCTGTGTCCTCGGGCGCGATCACGGAATCCATGATATCCGGGGCGGGCGCCGGGGCTGTGTCAATGTGTGGACGTGGACGATCCTGCCCGCCTGATCCGCCGCCTACGCCTCGCCCTCGTCCTCCTGGCGATGCTCGTCGGCGTCTGCCTCGTCGGCGTGATCGCCGTCCTCTTCTACTGGAACAACTACCTGCTCGGGTCGAACGCGCCCGATCCGTTCACGCGCGGGCCGTGGGTGGCGGATGTCTCGTCCAACTCGGCGCTGATCCGCTTCAAGGGGCCAGCGGCGAAGGACGTCGTGTTGACGGCGATCGCGCCCGATGGTCGGCAGGTGGTGGCGACGGACGGCGCGTTCCGCGGGCTCGAACCGGGGCAGCGCTACGCGTGGACCGCGGCGATCGACGGCATGGGGCGGGCGACGGGGTCGTTCACGCCGGCGCCCTCATCGCCTGACGCGCCCGTCACGTTCGGCGTGATCGGCGACTACGGCTCGGGCAGCGCGCACGAGTACGCGATCGGGCGCGGCCTCGCGGCGATCGACCCGGCGTTCACCGTCACGGCCGGCGACAACTCGTACCTGCTCGCGCTGCCGCAGCTGATGGACCGCAACATCTTCGACCCGCTGCACGACGTGCTGCAGGAGGGACCGCTCGTGGTGGACCTCGGCGACCACGACATGTTCGTGAGCGGCGGCAAGGCCGTCACCGATGCGATCGGCATGCCCGGCGCGGGGCTGCGGTACACGTGGGCGTACGGCCCCGTGCAGATCATCGTGCTCGGCGTGGAGAGCGACCCGGCGTCGATCGCCTACGCCAAGGCGCAGCTGGCCAAGCCGTGGGACGGCGTGCGCTTCGCCGTCGTCCACAAGCCGCTGAAGGCGGGCGACCCGCTCTCGCTCGCGCTCAAGGGCAAGGTCGCGGCGATCTTCAGCGGGCACCTGCACCGCTACGAGCGCCGCGTCGTCGACGGCACCGTGTCGATCACTGCCGGCACCGGCGGCGAGGGCGCGAGCACCGCCGAGTTCACACCCAAATCGGCCGATGCCGTCGTCTCCACGACGGACTACGGCTTCGTGCGCGTGCGCGTGACGGCCACGGGGACGTCGATCCAGTTCATCGACGAGGCCGGCCGCGTGCGCGACGCGGTGACGGTGCCGCGCGGATGAGGACGCTGCGGATCGCGATCGCCGTGCTCGCGCTCGCCGCGCTGATCGCGAGCGCGCTGATCCCCGCGCCCGGCTCGTTCATCGTCGCCGGCCCCGCGGCGATCCTGATCTTCCTGCTCGGCTGCGGCTCGATCGCCGCCGACGCGCTGCCCCTGCGCGGCGTGCCGCTCGTCTGCTCGATCCTGACGGTGCCCTTCGCCGTCGCGCTGATCCTGCGGCCCCTGCCTGTGGTCGTGTGCGCGCTGGTGATCCTCGGGCTGCAGGGCGTGGCGTGGTTCGGCGGCCGACGGCTCGCCGTCGCCGCGGCCTAGCCGTACCCGAGCTCGTCCAGGCGCTCCTCGTCGATGCCGAAGTGGTGCCCGATCTCGTGGAGCACCGTGATGCGGATCTCCTCGCGCAACTCGGCGACGGAGTCGCTCATCTCGGTCAGCGGGCGGCGGTAGACGATGATGCGCGCCGGGCCGATCGGCGGCTCGTCGCCGCGCTCGGTCAGCGGCACGCCGACGTAGATGCCGAGCAGGTCGGGATCGTCCGCGTCCTCCTCCTCGACCAGCACGACGACGTTGTCGAGCGCGTCGGCCGCCCAGTCGGGCAGATCGTTGAGGGCGTCCTCCACGATCTGGTCGAAGTCGGCGTCGTCCATGCGCGCAGGGTACGGCAGGCGTGGCGGGCCCGACGGCCGGGGTGGGGTAGACTCCCCGCGCATCGGGGCGTGGCGCAGTCTGGTAGCGCACTCGGCTGGGGGCCGAGTGGTCGGAGGTTCAAATCCTCTCGCCCCGACCTCTCCCGGCGGGAGCTG
>JBPCSR010000102.1:0-2532 GCA_051006935.1 Gaiellales bacterium | reverse complement strand
GCAGCACCCTTCGAGCGCCTTCAAGGACTTTGAGAAAGCCATGCTCCGGGGTATCGCCTCGGGGCTGGGCGTTTCGTACACCTCGCTCGCGAATGACCTCGAGGCCGTGTCCTATTCGTCGATCCGCCAAGGCCTGCTTGAGGAGCGGGACTTCTGGCGCGTCCACCAGCACTGGATGGTCGCGCACTTCTGCGAGCCGGTGTACCTGGCCTGGCTGCGGTCGACCCTTGAGAACGGCGTCGTGAATCTGCCCGTCGCTAAGTTCGACAAGTTCTCCGCCACTCAGTGGGTGCCGCGCGGCTGGCAGTGGGTGGACCCGCGCAACGAGGTCGAGGCGCAGATCACCGCGATCAACGCCGGCCTGATGACCCGCACGCAGGCGCTCGCAGAGCGCGGCCTCGACATCGAGGACGTTCTTGCCGAGCGCGCCGCTGAAGATGAATTGATGGCGGCGATGGGCGTCACCCTCGCCGACACCCCGCAGCCGGCCCCGCCGGCACAGTAGGAGCAAACCTGATGAGTGACGAAATGCTGGACGCGGAAGCGTCGCCGGCAGGCGAAGCCGTGCCCGAGGAAATCGCAGCCGACGCGCCCGCCGTGGAAGCGCCAGCGGAGGACGTGCGCAAGGCCGTCCCGCAGGAGCGTCAGTTCCGTGCGTCCGCGCTCGAGCAGCGCGCCATCAACGTCGAAGCGCGCACGGTGAACCTTGCGTTCTCGAGCGAGGAACCCGTAGCGCGCGGCTGGGGCGTCGAGATCCTCGACCACGGCCCAAATGCAATGCGCACCGATTTCATCGGTAGCGGCCGTGCGCCGCTGCTGTTGGATCACGACCCCTCTCAACAGATCGGGGTCGTGGAGGAAGTGAGCGTCGGACCGGACCGCGTCGGGCGGGCCCGGGTCCGCTTCGGGAGAAGCGGCAAGGCTGACGAGATCTTCCAAGACGTGGTCGACGGCATCCGCTCCAACGTGAGCGTCGGCTACGTGATCGAGGACGTCGAGGCCGAAGGAAAGGATAGCGAGGGCCGGGAGGTCTACCGCGTTCGTTCTTTCGCCCCGCTGGAGCTCTCGATCGTCTCCATCCCGGCCGACACCCGCGTGGGCGTAGGTCGGTCTGCCGACATCCCTTCCGAAATACCTGAACCGCAGGAGGTTCGTACCATGTCCATCGAAATGAACGACGGCGCCCCCGAGGCTGCCGTCGAGGCCGAGCGCGAGCGCGCCGCGGCCATCCTCGAGCTCGGCGCGCGGCACAGCCAGCGCGAGCTCGCCGAGAAGGCCGTGCGCGAGGGTGCGTCCGTGGATCAGTTCCGCGGCGCGCTGCTCGACAAGGTCGGCCAGAAGCCGCTGTCCGATCCCGGCATCGGCATGAGCGAGAAGGAGGTCCGCAACTTCTCGTTCCTCCGCGCCGTCAACGCCCTGATGCACCCGTCCGACGCGGGCGCACAGAACGCCGCGGCGTTCGAGCGCGAAGTGTCGCGTGCGGCTGCGCAGGCCTCGGGCAAGGCCGAGCGCGGCATCGTGATCCCGGTCGACGTGCTCGCGAAGCGCGACCTGGTCACGGGCACGGCGACCTCGACCTCCAAGGGCGGCAACCTGATCCAGACCGACGTGCTCGGCGGCTCGTTCATCGACGTGCTCCGCAACGCGATGGTTCTCCCGGGCGTGGGCGCCCGGTTCATGACGGGCCTGCAGGGCAACGTCGCCATTCCGAAGCGCACGACCTCGGTCACGGCCTACTGGCCGGGCGAGAACACCGCGCCGACGGAAGGCGTGAACGTGTTCGGCCAGGTCACGATGAGCCCGAAGGTCGTCGCGGCCTACATCGACATCGGCCGGCGGCTGGCGATCCAGTCCTCGGTGGACGTCGAAGCGCTCGTGCGTGACGACCTCGCGCAGACGCTCGGCCTCGCGATCGAATCGGCTGCGCTCGGCAGCTCGATCACGAACGGCCCGACCGGCGTGCGCGGCACGAGCGGCATCGGCAGCGTGGCCCACGGCACGAACGGCGGCGCACCCACCTGGTCGACGATCGTCAACCTCGTGAAGGAAGTCGAGATCGACAACGCGATGGTCGGCACGGCCGCGTTCATCACCAACAGCAAGGTCAAGGCCAAGCTGGCGGTGACGGCGCGTCAGGCCAACGGCGTGGAAGGCAACTTCCTGCTGTCGGCGCCGTATAACGAGCTCTACGGCTTCCCGGTGGCGTTCACCAACACCGTGCCGTCGACACTCGTCAAAGGCAGCTCGAGCGCGTGCTCAGCGCTGCTGTTCGGCGTCTGGTCGAACCTGATGATCGGCCAGTGGGGCGGAATCGAGCTCGTCTCGGATCCGTACTCGCTGTCGACCACGGGTGCCACCCGCATCGTCGCCATGGCGGAGGTGGATGTCGCCGTCCGCTACGCCGAGGCGTTCGCCGCGGCGCTGGACCTCACCACGACCTGATAGGGGCCGGGTGATCGAGCTCAGTGCGATCAGGGGCCGTCATCGGGGGCAGTGCATAGCTGTCCTCGGTGGCGGCCCCACCTTGCTCGC
>JBPCSR010000101.1:0-15309 GCA_051006935.1 Gaiellales bacterium | reverse complement strand
CAACGTGCTCTTCTGCCCGTCGACCGTGCGCTCGAGGGTGGTGGTCGCACCGGCGTCGGAGAACGTGTACTTCCGGCTCGCGTCGCCGGCCGAGAGCAGGTGCCCCGCCGCGTCGTACGTCAGGCCGACGCCGCCGATCTTCGTGGCGCGACCCGCGGCGTCGTACTCCAGCGGCCCCGAGAAGCGCTCGCCGCTCGCGCTGAGGAGCCGGTTGTCCGCGCCGTACGCGAAGGTCGCCGTCGACAGGGTGCCGTCGGCGCGCGTCGTGGTCTCCGACGCGCGGTTGCCGTTGCGCCCATCGGGCCCCGTGTACGCGTTCTGCCAGCGCGTCTCCCGCGCCGGGATGGTTCCGGTCAGCTTCGTGTCGACCAGGCGGCCGTCGGCGTTGTAGTCGTAGCTGTAGGTCGAGGCCCCCGACGGACCCGCGATCGTGCGCGACAGGAGCCGCCCCGACGGCGAACGGACCATCGTCTCGGTCAACGTGGTGCCGTCGGGGAAGCGCGTGACGTTCTTCCTCGCATTGTTGTTCAGGTCCAGCTCGAACGTCTGCACGGAGCCGTTGCCGAGCTCCGTGCGCAGGAGCGCTCCGTCGGCCGAGTAGACGTTGGTGGCGAGCAGGCGACCGTTGACGGTCACCGTCGCCACCTGCCCGCTCGGCGCGTACGTGTACTCCGTCGATCGCGTCTGGCCGCCCCGCGTGGTCTCGATCACGCGGTCGAGGTGCCCGCGCACCGCGTCCCACTGCCGGACCGTCGTCGTGCCCTGCGCGTCGATCGTCTTCCACACGTTGCCGTTCGTATCGACCGCGACTGCATTGATCTTCGTCTCGCCTCCCGCCACGGTCGCCTCCGCGGAGACCAGGGGATTCCCGTCGACCGTCGGCAGCGAGTAGCTCTTGACCTCCGACCCGAGACCCGACGTCGACGTCTCGAACCCGAGATTCTCGCTCTTCCCGATCGTGCACGAGGTCGAGGAGCCGTCAGCGCCCACGAGCGCGCCGCCGTCGGGACCGACGATCTGCGAGATGACCGGGCCGTCCGGGAGCGTCACGCTCTTGAGCGCGCCCGACTGGTCCTGCGCCTGGCCGCTGCAGTCGGTCGCGACGGCGTCCTTGGCGTAGTACGTCGAGGTCGTCGTCTTCCCCGAGGCATCCGTCACGCTCGTCGAGCGACCCCACTGCCCGTTGGCGGGGTCATACGGCTCGTACGTCCGCGACATCGTCGCGCCCGAGGGGCTGATCGTCTGGAGCAGCTGCGTCGTGATCGGGTCGTAGACCATCCTCGTCACGAGCGTGCGCACCCCGCCCCCGTCGCTCTCGCGCACGGTGCTCGACGTCGCCAGTCCGTAGTTGGGTCGCAGCTGCGCCGTCGGCACGGCGACCTGCCGGCCGTCGGGTCCCGTCACCATCACCTTCACGCCCGCGGCGGCGCCGTCGAGCGAGACGACGTCGATCTGCAGGCTCGCGGCGGCCGCGGGGGCGAGCGTCGTGGAGCACGACGGCGCGCAGAGGCGTCCATTGACCCACAGCTTCGCGCTCGTCTGCGTGTCGAAGCGGTAGGAGCCCGCGGCCGACGCCTCGTAGACGCCCGTCAGCCGCGCCGACCACGCGCCCGACCCGCCCGCAGGACTCGAGGGCCAGTTGAACTGGAGATCGCCGACGACGCCCCCGCCGACGACCGGTCCCGTCGTCCCCGACGACGGCGCGCCGTTGAACCCCGCATTCGACCAGTACCGCACCGCGAGGCCCGTCCAGTCGCGTCCCTGCGCGTCCTGGTCGTAGGCGGTGGTCGTCCGCGGCGCCGTCGGGCTCGTCAGCGCGCCCTTCGTCGGCCCGAGCTGCTCCACGGGTCTGCCGTAGCGGTCGTACCGCGTCGTCGTCTGCGACCCGGTCGACAATCCGGTCAGCTTCACCACGTTCCCACTGCCGTCGTAGTCGTACGTCATCGCATTGCCGCTCTCGTCGATCTTCTTGACGACGCGCAAGGTCACGGGGTCGAGCCAGTCGCGCGCGTCGAAGCCCGCCGGCGTGGAGACGCCGGCCGTCCGCACCGTGAACGGCGCGTAGGAGAACACGGTCTTCGCGCGCTCCTCGCGCGCTGCGGGCTGCTCCTTCCCGGCGATCAGTCCGGCCGGGGCCGTCAGCGAGGCGACGCGACCGCTCGCGTCGTAGGCGATCTGCGCGAGCACGCGCGCGTCCTGCGATCCGAGTCCGGCGACGACATCGCTCGCCACCGCCGCCGCCGCGAGCGGGTTACGGAGCTCGACGATCCGGCCGCTGTCGTCCCAGCCGATGTCCGACGAGGCCGCGTAGATGCCCGCACCGAGCCCGGAGACGATGCGCCCGATCTGGACGTGGTCGCCGACCCGGACGTACTCGAGCATCACGACGTTGCCCGTTGCGTCGATCGACCCGCAGAGCATGCCGTCCGGCGCCTTCACGAAGCCCGGATCGACGGTGCTGGTGCAGCCGTCCTCGCCGCCGTAGAGGATCGCGATCGAGTTGTCGGTGACGGGATCGACCAGCCCGTGCAGTCGCCCGTCGGACCAGGTCTGCTGCGCGGTCGGCGTGTCGAGCGACCAGATCCGCGTGGGACGGCCGCTCGCGTTCGCCGTCGGGCGCGAGAAGACCGTCACCGTGCGATTGCCATCCGTCGCCGAGAACGTGCCGTCGGTGTTCTGCGCGAGCAGCGTCGTCTCGCCCGCGGTGTTGAAGCCACCGACCTGCGGCTCCCACAGGTTCTGCCCGCGCTTGACGTACGTGACGCTGACGCCGGTGCTGGTGGAGAGCGTGACCGAGCCATCGTCGTTCAGGCGCAGCGCATCCCAGCCGGTCGAACCCGACACGACCAGGCGCCAGCCTTCGGGCAGGCCGGGCTGCGGCGTGTTCGTCGGGCGGTGGACGAGCGTCCATCCGACCGGGCCCGAGAGCGTGCTCATCGACGGCCCCTGGTAGCTGTAGACGAGCTCGCCCGTGCCCTCCGCGATGGCCAGGTTGCCCGCGGTGAACACGGGCTGCGACCCGGATCGCTGCACATCGACGGTCAGCGGGAAGGGGCCGTCGTTGTTCACGGCCGCGTTCACCGACGAGGCGGCGGACCACGCGTACGTCCGACCCTGCGCGATGGTGCCGAGCGGGACTCCGACCTTCGCGACACGGTCGGTGCCAACCGCGACCGTGCGACTCCAGAGCACCTTCGGGCTCTTCTCCGCGAGCGTCGTGATCGTGAACGTGACCTGCCCGACCGCATCAGGGACATCCCGCCACGCGAGCGTCGGCGCCAGCGAGACCGAGACCGGGAACGACCCGTCGAGCTGCACGTCGAGCGGCACCGGCGCCGTGCGGCCCGTGCCGTTCGTCCCGTCGAGCGCCGGCAGCCCCGTGGCGTCGCGCCACTCCACCGTCTGGGCGGTGACCTTCGGCGGGGACCCGAGGAAGCCGAGGGCGAGCATGGCGATGACGAGCGCCCCTGCCGCGATGCGCGCAGCGGGTCGATGCACCCCGGTCGGTCGGTCGTAGAGCACGGACAGCCCCTCTCGCCGAATGCCTACCCAGGCATTCAGGCCTCGATGGGACACAGTAGAACATCGATTCCGGCGCTGCCACAAGGATCACGCGGCAGTGAGCCCGCTCACAGGTCGGGCGCGCAGCATCGGGACGATCAGCCCTCGCCGCTCTTGACGATCTTGACGTTGTGCCAGACGGCGTCGGCGCCGGAGTGCCCGGTCTGGATGATCCAGTACGTGGCGAGCACCGATGTGACGACGACGAGCACGACGATGACGACGTTCCAGGCGCTCGACTCGGCCAGCCGTGCGAGCATCCCGGGGCCGCCCCGCGCGTAGGCCCAGGCCGGCGCGACCAGGAGCACGATCGCGACGAACAGCGCGAAGGCGATCGGGCGCATTGCGCTGCCGAGCTCCGCGTGATGCCGCACGAGGTCGGTGTTGCGGACGTTGGCCTGCAGGTCCTCGCCGCTGCCGGCCGCGATCGCCGTCATCCCGAGCATCACGACGCCGAGCAGCACGACCCACGGTCCGAGGCTCACGCGCCACGACCGGCGCACGACCATCGCCAGCGCGAGCAGGGCGAGCAGCGGCACGAGCACGACCGGTCCATGGACGAGCAGGGGATGGGACGGGAGGCCTTGGATCTCGGACATGCGGGGAAGCATGCCGTCCGCAGCGGTCGCGCGGCGCCCGGCTCTCAGCCCGTACTCAGGTGAGCGCGTCGGCGATCACGCGGTGCACCGCGGCGATGTCGGCGGCGTCGAACCCGCCCATCGCGTAGTGGCCCCACGCCGAGCCGACGACATGCACCTCGGCGTCAGGCAGGAGGCGCGCCTGCTCCACGACCTCCTCCGGCGGGAACAGCCGATCGCCGGCCAGCGCGATCACGTCGGTGCGGCACGTCACGCGCGCGAGGGCGTGCGCGAGATCGCCGCCGTCGGCGACGTCGGCGTCGTGCCAGCGCTCGATCTGGCAGAGCAGGTTGTTCGCGTCCTGGCTGCCGTAGTCGGCCTCGAAGATCTCGCGGATGAAGGCCTCGTGGTCCTCCACGCCGGCCTCGGCGATGCGGTGCGGCAGGAACGCCTCGTGCGTCGCGCCGAGCACGCTCATCAGACGCGCGTGGCGATGCCGCCCCTCGAGCGCCTCGTCGTCGACGCGCCAGCCGGGCGCGCCGGTGATCGCCTCGCCGAGCGACCGCGCGACGATGCGGCCATACGCCGTGGTGCGCGCGGTGCCGGCGATCAGGACGAGCCGCTGCACCATCTCCGGGTACGTCACGGCGAAGCGCAGCGCCTGCTGCGCGCCCATCGAGAAGCCGACGAGCAGGCGCAGCGAGACGACGCCGAGCTGGTCGAGCACGGCCTTCTGCGCGGCGACGTCGTCGGCCGTCGCCAGCGACGGGAAGTTCGCGCCGCGCTGGTCGGGATGCGCGTTCGTCGGCGAGGTCGACGCGCCCGCCCCGAGCATCGCCGGCGTGATCACGGCGCACGCATCGGGATCGATCGGGCCGTCGGGGGCGAGGAACCCGGCCATCGAGTCCATGCTGCCCGAGTACATGTGCGGCAGCATGATCGCCTCTCCGCCCTCGATCTCCCCGTGCAGGCGATACGCGATCTGCGCGTCGCGCAGCACGCCGCCGCGCGCCAGCGGGAAGTCGTCGAGCGGGAGCGAGGCCTCGGCGAAGGTCATGGCGGCACGATAGGCGAGGCCGCCCGCCGCAGCCGACGCGCACGGGTACGATTTCCGCATGCGGATCCCCCGTCGCCCGCTCGTCCTCCTGATCGCCCCGCTGGCGGCCATGCTCGCGGTCCCCGCGATCGCCAGCGCGGACATCACGCGCACCCGCGGCTGCGACGGCACGACCGGCGGCGTCGCGTTCCACGAGGAGGCGACCGCGAGCGTCGTCGTCACCGAGGGCGACAAGACGATCGCCGGCGGCGACCTCGCCGACGACGCTTCGCCGCGCGGCGCCCTCACGGTGACCGTCGACGCCTCGGGCACGGGCATCCCCAGCGCCTTCACTGCCGCTCTCGGCGGTCGGAAGGTCACGGGCTCGGCCCCCGGCGCCGTCATCCTGACGGCACCGAAGGCCGCCGGCGACTACACGATCGTGGTGGTCGTGGCCGCCGGCAGCGCGTGCGACCTGTCGCTCGATCTGGACGTGCGGATCAGCGTCGGCCGCGGCAGCACCGTGAGCACCGGCGGCAGCGTGAACACGCCCGACGACATCGCGAGCGGCGACGACATCACCCCGCCGACCGTGGTGCTGCGCCCGCTGGCGGCCAAGCGCGGGCACCGCCTGCGCTTCCCCTACCGCGTGGTCGGCGAGCGCGCGGCGACGGTCGACACGATCGAGATCCGGCGCACCCGCGGCGGCGCGGCGATCGTCTCGACCGATCTCACCTCAGCGTCGAAGGGCATGCGACGCGCACCGCTCACGCCGCCGATCAGCGCCGCCCCGGGCGCCTGGTGGTGGTGCGTCACCTCGATCGACGAGAGCGGCAACGAGTCGAAGCTCGCCTGCGCGCGCCTGACGCTCCGCTAGACGCGACCGCCGCGAGGGGACTCGGCGCCGATCAGCGCGCGCTGCGGCAGCCGCCGCGCGCGACCTGCCCGCCGGTGCGCGCACGACGCGGCGGACCGGCTCGGAGCGCGCGCAGTCGGGCCTGCGGGAGCGCGTTTGTATCCGTTACCGGTTACACCTATGCTCGACACGATGCCCCTGAAGCCCCCGACAACCACCGTGCGCGTCTACCCCGCCACCCGCGCCGAGATCGCGCGCCTCGCCGCCGCCGAGGGCAAGACGGCCGCCGAGTACCTCGGGCAGCTCGTCAACCGCGCCGCGGGAAAGGCCCTTCTCGCCCAGGCCAACGCGCACTGGGCCGCGCACCCCGGGGAGGGATCGCGCGATGCGGAGCGCTTCGCGGGCACGCTCGACGACGGGCTCGCGGACGAGGCCTATCCCGTCGAGGACGCGTGAGCACGGCGGAGGCCGCCCGCGGCGAGGTGTGGCTCGCCGACCTCGCAGAGGGCCGCGGCCGCGAGCAATCGGGCGTGCGGCCGGTGCTCGTCGTGAGCGCGACCGAGATCGGCACCGGCCCAGGCGACCTCGCCGTGATCGTGCCGCTGACCACGACGCACCGGCCGGGTCAGGCGCTGCACGTGAGCATCGAGCCGCCGGACGGCGGGACACGACGCGCGTCGTACGCGATGGTCGAGCAGATCCGCGCGGTGTCGCGCGCTCGACTGCTGCGGCGCTGGGGCGCGATCGGCGACGGCACGATGGCGCAGGTGGACTTCCGCCTCAGTGCGCTGCTCGATCTGATCTGACGCCGAAGCGGGTCCGACGGCGCGTGCCGCCGGACCCGCGGCGCATCAGCCGATGCGGATCATCTTGCGGTTGACGAACTCCTCGGCGCCGAAGCGACCGAGCTCGCGGCCGAAGCCGGAGCGCTTCATGCCGCCGAACGGCAGCTCCGGGGCGTCGGCGCCGACGACGTTGACGAAGTCCATGCCGGCCTCGATCTGGTCGGCGACGCGGAGCGCCTGGTCCTTGTCCGTCGTGAAGAGGTACGAGCCGAGGCCGAACGGCGTATCGTTCGCCAACTCGACGGCCTGCGCCTCGTCCTCGACCTTGTAGACGATCGCGACGGGGCCGAACAACTCCTCGTGGTGGGCGATGTTGTCGGGCGTGACGCCCGTCAGCACACCGGCCGAGAAGTAGTTGCCGTCGCGCTCGCCGCCGACGAGCGTGGCGCCGCCCGCGACCGCGCGCTTGAGCTGGTCCTCGAAGCGGTCGGCCGCGACCTTCGACGAGAGCGGGCCCATCGCGCAGTCCGGCGACGTCGGATCACCCGTCTCGACGGCCGTCATCGCCTCGGTGAACCGGCCGATGAAGTCGTCGTACAGGCCCTCCGCCACGACGAAGCGCTTCGCCGCGTTGCACGCCTGGCCCGCGTTGTCGACGCGCGCCGCGACGGCCGACTCGACCGTCGCGTCCATGTCGTCGGTCGAGAGCAGGATGAACGGGTCGGAGCCGCCGAGCTCCAGCACGACCTTCTTGAGGTTGCGG
This sequence comes from Gaiellales bacterium, assembly GCA_051006935.1. Taxonomy (GTDB): domain Bacteria; phylum Actinomycetota; class Thermoleophilia; order Gaiellales; family F1-60-MAGs149; genus F1-60-MAGs149. The sequence continues at coordinate 7,730 of JBPCSR010000101.1, read as the reverse complement.
CCCGCGATCTCCGCGACGGCCGCGCCCGCGCGCTCCGAACCGGTGACCGAGACGCCCTGGATGCGGGGATCGGCGATCGCCTGCTCGATCTGGGCGTTCGACGCGTAGATGTTCACGTAGGCGCCCTTCGGGAAGCCGGCGTCGAGGTACATCTGCTCGATCGCCGCCGCCGACTCGGGGCACTGCGGCGCGTGCTTCAGCAACACGCCGTTGCCGATGATCAGGTTCGGGCCGCCGAAGCGCGCCACCTGGTAGTACGGGAAGTTCCACGGCATGATGCCGAGCACGACGCCGACGCCGCCGCGGCGCAGCACCGCGGAGCCCTCGCCCCACGAGAGCGGGATGTCCTCGTCGGCCATGAACGCCTCGCCGTTGTCGGCGTAGTAGTCGTAGATCGCCTGGCAGAACTCGATCTCGCCCGCCGCCTGCGCGTGCGGCTTGCCCATCTCGCGGACGATGATGCTGGCGAGCTCGTCGCAGCGCTCCATGTGCAGCGCGCCGACCTTGCGGATCAGCTCGCAGCGCTCCTTCACCGACGTCTCGCGAAGCCAGCCGCGGTACGTCGCGTCGGCCAGCGCGATCGCGGCCTCGAGCTCCGCGTCGCTCATGGTCGGGTACTCCTTGACGGTCTCCCCGGTGGCCGGGTTGATCACTGCGTAGTCGCTCATCGCGCCTCCCAATCTCAGATCGCCCTCCACCGGGGCGATACGGGGCAATCCTAGCCGGGGACGAGCGGCAGGGTGGTTGGCATTGCGGCATCCGGAGCGGAGTTCGCCCGTCGCCGCGCTGGTAGCCTGTCGCAGGCCTGGAGACGTGGCCGAGTGGCTGAAGGCGCCCGCCTGCTAAGTGGGTATTGGGGGTAAACCTCAATCGAGGGTTCGAATCCCTCCGTCTCCGTCCCGGCGGTTCGAGCAGATCCTCACACGCCGCGTGTCGCGAGCATGCGCGCGAGGAACCGCTGCGTCTCGGGCTCGCGCGGATCCTCGATCATCTGGCGACCGGCGCCGCGCTCGAGGACGCGGCCCTCGTGGAGGAAGCACACCTCGTCGGCGACGTCGCGGGCGAAGGCCATCTCGTGCGTGGCGATCAGCATCGTCATGCCCCCGTCCTTCAGCTCGCGCACGACCTCGAGCACCTCGCCGACGAGCTCCGGGTCGAGGGCGCTCGTGATCTCGTCGAGCAGGAGCGCGCGCGGACGCGTGGCGATCGCGCGGATCAGCGCCACGCGCTGCTGCTGGCCGCCGGAGAGCTGGTCGGGGTAGTCGCGCTCGCGGTCGGCGAGGCCGAAGCGCGCGAGCAGCGCCCGCGCCTCGTCGACGGCCTCGTCGCGCGGGATGCCGTGCGCCTTGACCGGGGCGAGCGTGATCTGGTCGAGCACGCGCATGTGCGGGAACAGGTTGAAGTGCTGGAACACCATCGCCAGCGAGCGGCGCACGCGCTGCGGGTCGACGGAGGGGTCCGTGACCACCTCGCCGTCGAGCAGGATGTCGCCGTCGTCGATGTCGACGAGCAGGTTGATGCAGCGCAGCAGCGTCGACTTGCCCGAGCCCGACGCGCCGATCATCACCACGGCCGTGTGCTCCTCTACCCGGAGGTCGATGCCCTGCAGCACGTTCTTGTCGTCGAACTGCTTCGTGACCCCCTGGATCTCCAGGACCGGAGCGCTCATCGACGGGCCTCCTCGAGCCGGCGCCGGCTGCGGTCGCGGCGCTGCATGCGGTCGAGGAACAGGGACAGCGGAACCGTGACGATCACGTAGAGCGAGGCGGCGGCCAGCAGCGGCGTGTAGTTGAAGGTCGAGGCGGCGTCGATCTGCGCGACGCGGAACGCCTCGACGATGCCGAGCACGGAGACGAGCGCCACGTCCTTCTGCAGCGAGATGAAGTCGTTGAGCAGCGGCGGGACGACGTTGCGGATCGCCTGCGGCAGGATCACGAAGCGCATCGCCTGCGCGCGCGACAGCCCGACCGCGAGCGCGGCGCCGCGCTGCCCCGGATGCACCGAATCGATGCCCGCGCGGAACACCTCGGAGACGTAGGCGGTGTACGAGAGCGTGAGCGCGAACGCCGCGAGGATGATGGGATCGTTGGGCACACCCGGCAGCGCGAGCGCCGGGATGCCGAAGCCGATCAGGTAGACGACGAGGATCGTCGGGATGCCACGGAAGAGATCGGCGAAGACGGCCGCCAGCAGCCGGAACGGGAACAGCGCCGCGGCGCGCGTCGAGCGGAGGACGGCGACGCCGAGGCTCGCGATCAGCACGAGCACCTCGACCGCGAGGAACAGCTTCACGTCGATCCAGAAGCCGCGGAGGATGTCGGGGAACGACGTGCGGAACGCCTCCGGCGAGAAGAACGTCTCCTGGACGACCGGCCACCCCTGCCGCGTCGTGACCAGCAGCAGCCCGCCGCCGAGCACGACGATCGTCGAGACCGCGGCGATGATCGCGTTGCGCCGGTCGCCGCGGCGGCGCGCCTCGGCGCGGATCTCGCGGCGGCTGATCTGCGTGGCGCCCATCGGCGGAGGCCGGCGCCGCGCCCCGCGATGGGGACGCGGCGCCCGGTGCCTACTTGAGCTCGGGGGCCCCGGCCTGCTCGGCCATCCACGTCATCGTGAGGTTGTCGAGCTCGCCGTCGGACTTCATCGCGTCGATCGCCTTGTCGACGCACGGCGTGAGCGCGGAGCCCTTCTGGAGCAGCGCGCCCCACTGGTCGCCGCCCGGCGCGCTGAACTGGCCGGCGACCACGCCGTTGTCCAGCTCGACGGCCGTCAGGTAGAGCGCCGTCGGGAGGTCCGTGACGATCGCGTCGACCTGCTTCTGCTTGAAGGCCGCGACGACGTCGTTCGAGTTGTTGAAGACCTTCGGCTGCGCCGACGGCATGATCTGCGACGTCACCGCGTCGAGGCTCGTGGTGCCGATCTGCACGCCGATCTGCGCGGTCTTGAAGTCGGCGAGCGACGTCTTGCCGGCGAACGGCGAGCCCTTCGCGACGATGATCGCCTGCGGCGCCGTGTAGTACGGCGTCGAGAAGTCGACGACCTTCTTGCGCGCGTCGGTGATCGAGATCTGGTTGACGTCGAAGTCGAACTTCTTGTCGCCCGGCGCGTAGGAGGCGTCGAACGGCACGACGACCCACTTGACCTCCGTCGGCGCGAAGCCGAGCTGCTTGGCGATCGCGTAGGCGACCGCGCTCTCGAAGCCCTTGCCGTTGGCGGGATCGTCGTCCTCGAAGTACGGCGGGTAGGCGGGCTTGTCCGTGGCGACCGTGAGCTGGCCCGGCGTCTTGAGCGCGAGCTGGTCCTTGGCGCACGTGTCGGCGGCCGACGCCGCGGCCGTGGTGTCGGCGGCGGACGACGACGAGCTGGAGTCGCTCGAGCCGCAGGCCGCGAGCAGCGCGGCGAGGCCGATCAGGAGAAGCGCGGGGACGGCGCGGAAGACGGACATGGTCACCTCGGACGGTCGGAGGACGGGCACGGAGACCGCTGGACTGTAGCCGAATGCCGCCCGCAGACCGGCGCGCCGCCCGAGTCGATCGCCCGCGGACGTCGCGCAGATCGTCGCGATCGGGTGTCATCGCCGCATCGTCCCGAAGGCTCACGGTGAGACGACGACGTGACGCATTCGCGCGGTATCGTGCGCCGATGAAGATCACCATCGAGACCACCGCCGAGGCCCCGGTCGCCACCGTGTGGGACGCGTACGTCAACCCCGCCGACATCGTGCAGTGGAACGCGGCCAGCGACGACTGGCACACCACGGACGCGCAGGTCGAGCTCCGCGAAGGCGGTGGCTTCTCCTGGCGCATGGAGGCCCGAGACGGCAGCGCCGGGTTCGACTTCGCCGGCACCTATACCGAGATCGTCGAGCACGAGCGCATCGAGTACGCGTTCGGCGACCGCACCGCGCAGGTGACGTTCGACGATCAGGGAAGCGCCACGCGCGTCATGATCACGTTCGACGCGGAAACCGAGAACCCCCCGGAGATGCAGCAGGCGGGCTGGCAGGCGATCCTCGATCGCTTCGCGCAGCACGTCGAGCGCACCTGACCACGCCACACGCCGGTCGCCGGTACGTGAGCGTCCGCGAGCACGGCCCGCTGGTCACGCGCGACGGGCGAGCGTCGTCGGGTAGCGTTTCCCAATGCCCGCGCCGTTCCCATCCGACGCCCCACGTTCGAAGCGCAACGCCGCGTGGCTCAGCGTCGCGCTGACCGGATCGAGCGTGGCCGTCAAAGGCGCAGTCGCGATCGCGACGGGCTCGTCCGCGATCCTGGCCGAGACCGCGCACTCGTTCTCCGATCTCCTCGCCGCCTCGATCGCGCTGATCGCCATCCGGGCCGCGGACCGGCCGCCGGACCCGACGCACCCGTTCGGCCACCAGAAGCTCGAGCACGTCTCGGCCGTGGTCGAAGGGCTGATCCTGATCGTCGTCGCCGGCCTCGTCGTGCTGCAGTCCGCGCGGTCCTTCGGCGATCCCGTGGAGAACTCCACGCTGGGCATCGTCGTGATGGCCGTCTCGGCCGGCGCCTCGTTCCTCGTGGCGCGTCACGTCTCGCGCGTCGCGCGGCAGGCGCACTCGGCCGCGCTCGAGGCCGACTCCGCGCACCTCGCCGCCGACGTCTGGTCGAGCATCGGCACCGCAGCGGCGCTCGTCGTGATCGCGCTGACGGGCTGGGTCGAGGTCGACGCGATCTTCGGCATCGCGGTGTCGGCGTGGGTCGCGGCGACCGGCGGCCGGCTCGTGCTCAACGGGCTGCGCGTGCTCGTCGACGAGACCGTCTCGCAGGACGACCTCGACGCGATCCGCGACGCGCTCGAGTCGTCGAAGCCCGCCGGGGTGATCAGCTACCACCGCCTGCGCGCTCGGCGGTCCGGCGCGGTACGGCACGTCGACGTGCACGTCGTCGTCGATCCGCAGATGACCGTCGCCGCGGCGCACGTGATCACCGACGAGATCGAGGCGTCGCTCGAGGCGCGGCTCCCCTCGGCGGACGTGGTAGTGCACGTGGAGCCCGCCGGGTCGGAGCCCGAGGCGGACGCCCACTACTGACGGCGTCGGCTCAGGCGGCCCAGTCGAGGGCGTCGCCGTCGTCCATGTCGAACCAGCGCCGCGCCGGCGCCACGTCGCCCTGGTACGTGGGCTCCTCGAGACGGAGGTAGTCCGTCGGCAGGTAGTCGCGCAGCGGCATCTCGGCCTCGAGCTCGGCGTTGCGCTGGCGCAGCGCGAGATGCTCCGCGATCGCGTCCGTCAGCACCGTTCGGTTGAACTCATTCGTCGACACGGGGCCCTCCTTCCCGCGCAGTGAACGCCCGGAATGTACAGAGCGGGGTCACGGGCATCGACCACGCGTCGTGCGCGGGGCGTAGGATCCGCGCCATGCGCATCGTCGGCATCATCATCGGGGCGTTGATCGTGCTCGTCTCGCTGCCCTTCGTCTTCATGGGGATCGGGATGGTCGCGTGGCTCGGCGACGGCTCCGGACTCGACATCCCGCTGAAGGGGCTCAACGCCCCGCCGAAGGTCGTGGCGATCGTGTCGCCCGAGTTCAGCGTGAAGGCGCAGGACATTCCGTCGCAGCTGCGCGACGCCTCGGCGACGCTGCACGTGACGCCGCAGGCCGGCACCGCGCCGCTGTTCATCGGGCTCGCGCCGTCGCAGGACGTGAAGCGCTATCTGAAGGGCGCCACGATCGCGCACCCCGAGGTGAAGCAGACCAGCGGCACCGGCTCCGCGTCGGGCTCGTCCGACGGCGGCGGCGCTCCCGACCCGCAGGCGATCGCGATGGGCGACGGCGCGGAGCTGCAGCTCACCGTCGACCCCGGCCGGCGGCGGAAGGTCGCGCCGCCGAAGACGCGCGCCTTCTGGATCCGCACGGCCGACAGCGCGTCGGGCGACATCACGGTCTCGCTCGCCGATCTCGAGGGTCGCAACGTGCGCGTCGTCGTCATGCGCGCCGACGGGAAGCCCGGCATCGCCGTCGACGCCACGCTCCACTTCCACGCGCCGATCCTGCGCACGGCCGGCTTCATCGTGCTGCTGATCGGCCTCGTGATCCTCGCGATCGGGGCCGGGCTGATCGTGCTGCTCGCACGGCGCGGCCGCCGAACCCCCGCCGCCGCGGCCGCGCCACCGGACGCGGGCGACGCGCCGGCCGTCGACACCGCCCCACCGGCGGCGGACGACGACGCAACCTCGACCTGACCAGTTCGACTACCCTCCCGGGTGGCCGTGCTAGGCGGGGAGTTCGCGGTTCCCTCGACCGGCAATCCGCTTCAGCCGGGCATCAATCCCCTCTCTCGGGGGCTACAAGGAGTACGGGGCGCCGCCAGGAGCGTTGATGGTCAGGTCCCGCGCGATCGGCAACCTCGAACCGTGTCAGGGCCGGAAGGCAGCAGCACTCAGAGAACCCGCCGGTGCGCCGCGGTTCAGCCTGATCGGAGCGACTGGCCGGTGAATCGGACCGCCCGGTGGCCCACAACGGAGGGTGCACGGCCGCTACGCCTCCTCCGCGGGCCCCGCGCCCGCGGAGGGCGCATGGCGCCCGCGGGCGGCTGGTAGGCTCACGACGTGTCCGCGCTCTACCGCCAGTACCGCCCGCAGGACCTCGCGCACGTCGTCGGCCAGCGGCACGTCGTGCAGACGCTCTCGAACGCGATCGAGCAGGGTCGGGTGCGCCACGCGTACCTCTTCTCCGGCCCGCGCGGCACCGGCAAGACGTCACTCGCGAAGATCCTCGGCAAGTCCCTCAACTGCCAGAACGCGGATGCCCCGACGACCACGCCCTGCCTCGAGTGCGAGTCGTGCCGCACGATCCAGGACGGCACCGCGCTCGACGTGCTCGAGCTCGACGCGGCGAGCAACCGCGGGATCGACGACGTCCGCGAGATCCGCGATCGCGTCGCGCAGCAGCCCGTGCTCGGCCGCTATCGCGTCTACATCCTCGACGAGGCGCACTCGCTCACGACCGACGCCGCCAACGCCCTCCTGAAGACGCTCGAGGAGCCGCCGCCGCACGTCGTCTTCATCCTCTGCACGACGGAGCCGCACCGCCTGCCCGACACCGTCCGCGGCCGCTGCCAGTCGTTCGCGTTCCTGCGCCCCACCCCCGACGAGCTGATGGAGGCGCTGCGGCGGATCAGCGACGCCGAGGACATCGGCGCCGATGACGACGTACTGCGCCTGATCGCGCGGCACGCCGGCGGGTCGTTCCGCGACGCGATCTCGTCGCTCGACCAGCTCTCGTCGGCCGGCGGCGGCGCGATCGACGCCGCCTCCGCGCAGGCGATCCTCGGCGTCGTCGACGACGAAGTGCTGACACAGCTGCTCGACAGCGTCAACGCGGGCGACGCCCGCCAGGCGCTGGTGCTGCTCGACGAGCTCGTCGAAGGCGGCCAGGATCTGAGCCGCCTGATCCGCGACCTGATCGACCGCCTGCGCGTGGTGCTCCTCACGCTCGAGCTCGGCGCGCCGCCGCGCAGCGCCATGCTCGGCGCCGCCGTCGACGAGGCCGTCCGGCGCGCGGCGGAGCAGATGGGCGAGGCCGCGACGATCGCGCTGATCGACGGCCTGCTCGAGGCGGAGGGGTCGCTGCGCAGCGGCGCCGACGCGCGCCTCGCGCTGGAGCTGCTGCTGATCAAGGCGGCCCGTCCCGCCGGCGACCGCACGCTCGATGGCGCGCTGCGCCGCATCGAGGCGCTCGAGGGCGGCGCGCCCGCCCGCGCCGCCGCGC
>JBPCSR010000100.1:0-14362 GCA_051006935.1 Gaiellales bacterium | reverse complement strand
CACCGATCCTGCACCTGCGCAAGGTCGTGGTGAACGACAACGGCGGCACGGCCACCGTGGCCGACTTCACGCTGAGCGCGAACGGCACGGAGGCGAACGACCTGTCGGGCACGTCGCCGGTCGATTCGGGCGAGACCCTGCAGGCGGGCACATGGGCGCTATCGGAAACCGGTGTCGCCGGGTATGCGGCCAGCGCGTGGGATTGCGTCGGCGGGAGCCAGGACGGCTCCTCGATCACCGTCGGTATCGGCGGTGAGGCGACGTGCACGATCACGAACAACGACGTCGCCCCGATCCTGCACCTGCGCAAGGTCGTGGTGAACGACAACGGCGGCACGGCCACGACTGCGGACTTCACGCTCGCGGCCACGGGCCTCGCCGGCAACGGCCTCGTCGGCCCGAGCCCGGTCGATTCGGGCGCGACGCTTCAGGCCGACACGTGGGCGCTGTCGGAGACCGGGCCCGCCGGGTACACCGCGAGCGCCTGGACGTGCGTCGGCGGATCGCAGCTCGGCTCGACGGTCACCGTCGGGATCGGCGGCGAGGCGACGTGCACGATCACGAACAACGACAACGCCGCGCCCGTGATCGCGCCGCCCGCCGTGATCCGCGGTACGGCGCGGATCGCCGCACCCGAGGGCTGCATCCTCGGCAGGACCGTGATCACCAAGGTCACGGGTCGCAATGTCGACCACGTCGTGTTCATCCGCGACGGCCGTGTCGTCAAGCGCGTCAAGGCGACGGGGAAGGGCGCGCAGGTGTTCACCCTCGAGACGGTGCTCCGCCCGAACCAGGTGGGCGTGCACACGGTCGTCGCCCGCGTGTTCTTCGTGAAGGGCGCGACGCCCCGGCTGAAGGTCTTCACGAAGCGCTTCGCCCTCTGCCGCGAGATCCCCGTGACGGGCTGATCGCCGAGGGCGGCACGCTGGGGTCCGCCGGTTCTGCATCGAGGCCGGCGGACCCCTCACGGGAAGCCGGGGCCCCGCCGGCCTCGGCTTCCCGATCGTCTGCGCGCCGATCGCCTGCCTGCGGGGAGCCCGCACGTCGTCTGCGGATCCCCGGCGGCGCCGGGCGCGGAGCGCCGCGCGCAGGGGCGCGGGGAGTACGAGAGCGGTCAGCCGACAGGTTCCTACCGTCTGTCGTATGGACATCCCCCCGATCCGCACGCTGCAGCGGCTCATCGCCGGACTCGTCGTGGCCGCGACGCTCGTCGTCGCAGGCCCGGCCGGGGCCCAGACCGAGCCCGCGCCAGGCGCGCTGCAGGCGGCGATTGGCGGCTTCCGCGGCGCCACGGGCATAGACCCGCTGGCCGGCTTCACCTTCCAGCAGGACGCCTCGCTGCTCTTCGACATCGCGCCCGCGGACCTCGGCCCCAGCGATGCGGCCGGGCTCGCCCTGTCGACGTCTGTCAACGGCGGCGACCGCTACGTGCGCGCGACGACGGCGCCCACGGGATGGCGCGCGCTACCGACGATCGGGTACGGCGGGCTCGACCAGGCCTACGTGGGCCATGCGTACGTCGACGGTAATCCGGCGGCCACGCCGGCCGTCGCCGCGGTGGGCGGCTTCTCGCCCTTCGTCGCCGCGGGCGAGAATCCGGCGCTGCCGACGACCTGCGACGCCGGTACGCGCGTGCAGCTGCTGCTCGAGACGACGGTGGCGGTCGCCGGCGCGCCCGACACGTATCGCCTTGCGGCGCGCACGTTCGTGGACACCCTCGCCGGCACGCCGACGATCCTCCGCATCTCGACCTTCGGCTCCGCCTCGCACCCCGGCGCCGTCACCTACGACCTCTCGACCGCGGCGGGGCAGACGGCCGCCGCCGCCGCGATCGACGCCGCCTATGCGGCACCGCTCGTCGATACGACGGCGAACTGGGACGCGGCGTTCCAGGATGCCGCGGCTGGCGGCGCCGACGCGGTCGTGCTCGTCGCCGCGAGCAGCCCCTCGGCGCACGTCGGCGGGTCGTCGGGTGGGGGCATCGACGACGTCGCCTACGGCATCGCGGCGGCGAACCTCGCGAAGCACCCGGACCGCACGCTGACCGGCCCGCACCAGCGGATCATCGGCATCGGCGTGGGCGAGGGCATCTCGATCCCCGACCTCGCGGCCGTCAGCGGCCCGGTCAAGGGCGTCGACTACACGACGACGGCGACCCCGACGGGGCTCGCCGCGGAGCTCGAGGCCGTCGCGCTCGGCTTCTGCGGCTCGACGTCGGAGACCGCCGTGCCATCGACGCCGAGCGTCGTCGCCCCGCCGGTGCACCACGTGCACGCGATCCTGCTCCCGAGCCCGTCGGTCCGCGGCGCGGCAGCGCTCTACGGTCTGACCGGCTGCACGTCCCGCCGTGTGGTCGTCACGCGCGTCACGGGGCGCAACATCCGCCGCATCGAGTTCGTGCGCGACGGCGTGCTGGTCGAGCGCATCCGCGTGCCCTCCGTGGCGTGGCACGCGTTCACGCTCTCGACCTGGGTGCCGGCGGGCGATTACCAGATGCATACGGTCTACGCCCGCGTGCGCTTCGCCCCCGGCACGTCCCCCGTCGGCAAGGCGATGGTCCAGCGCTTCGCCCACTGCCGCGCGTCGGCGGTCACGGGTTAGCCGCGACGTTCGATGAAAGGAGCCCACATGCGCTCGATGGAGCCCCGCCCCTCCGATCCGATCCCGCTCCGGCCGGTGACGCACCGCCCGTCGTCGGAGCGCCCGCGGCGGTTCGGCAGCGCGAGCCTCGACCGCGAGGGCGCGGTGATCGCGTGCGATCCGGTCTGGGAGCGCGAGGTCGGCGTGCCCGCGGGGGCGCGCCTCGACGCCGCCGTCAGCGCGGCGGACATGCCGTACCTGCTCGACCTCCTCGAGTGCGTCGACGAGGGGCTTTCCGTCGCGGTGCGCACCGGGCATCGCGATTCCGACGCCGCGCTGCTGCTGCACCTCGAGGGCGTGTACCGCGCGGGCGCGTGGCACGTGATCGGCATGCCGACGCTCCTGCCGCGGCACACCGATACGGCGACAGCCGGCGCGATCGGCGCCGGGTGCGACGCGCTCACCGGGCTGCTCGACCGCTCGGCGTTCGAGGCCGAGCTGGCCGAGGCCGTCGATCGCTGCGAGCGCGGCGACAGCGCCGCGCTGCTCCTGCTCGACCTCGACGGGTTCAAGCGCGTCAACGATCTGTACGGGCACGGCATCGGCGACCAGCTGCTCCAGGCCGTCGGCACCCGCATCGGCGGCGCCCTGCGCGCGGGTGATCGCGCCGCGCGCGTCGGCGGCGACGAGTTCGCCGTGCTCCTGCGGCGCGCCACGCAGCTCGACGCCCGCATCGCCGCCGAACGAGTGCGCTCAGCGGTCCAACGTGCGCGCGCAACCGACCTCGAGCTGATGGCCGGCGTGGCGTCGAGCATCGGCCTCGTCCTGCTCCGACCCGGCGACGCCATCACGGTCGACGAGGCGCTGATGCGCGCCGACCTCGCGCTCTACGACGCCAAGTCGACGCAGCGCGGCGGCGTGTCGGAATACCCGACGGGCGACATCGAGGCCGCTGTGCGCATGCGCGTCCGCATGTCGTGGGGGCAGCGGCTGCACCGCGCTCTCGAGCAGGATCGCCTCGTCCTCCACGCGCAGCCGATGATCGACCTGCACGGCGGGGCGCTCGCGGGCTACGACCTCGTGCCCCATCTCCACGATGGCGATGAGCCGATCCACGTCGACGGCTTCCTCGAGCACGCCGTGCGCGCCGGCATGGTCGAGCGCGTGGACGAGTGGCTGCTGCGGCGCGTCGTCGAGGTCGCGACGGAGACGGAGGAGCGGTGGCCGGGTGTCCCGGTCGCCGTCGGCGTGTCGGCCGCGGCCCTCCGGGATCGATCGCTTGCCGCTCGGTTCCACCACGACCTCACGCGCGCCGGCATCGACCCGCAGCGCATCGTCCTCCAGGTGCGCGACAGCGGCGCGGTCGCCGATCTGCCGCTGGTGCGGGAGTCGGCGCTCGGGCTGCGTCGGCTCGGGGTCGGCCTCGCGCTGGATGGCTTCGGCACGCGCGGCGGGTCGCTCGACGCGCTGCGCGCGCTGCCGTTCACCCAGCTCCGACTCGCCCCCGCCTTCTCGACCGCCAGCGGGTCCGGCGCCTTCGACGACACCGTCGTGGCCTACGCCGTCGATGTCGGGGCGGAGTTCGCCCTGGACGTGATCGCGACGGGCGTGGAGACGCCGGCCGACGTCGAGCGCGTGCGCGCGCTCGGCGTGCACGTCGGCGAGGGCGGGCTGTTCGGCGTGCCGCGCCCGCTGGCCGAGCTGCTGGCCGCCTAGCGGCGCGCAGTCAGATCTCGCCCGCGGCCATGGCGATGCCGATCGCCTGCGCGCGCGTCTTCGCACCGAGCTTGTGCATCGCGTTGCGCACGTGCACGCGCACCGTGTCGGGCGCGATGCCGAGCGTCTCGGCGATCTCCGGCCCGGACTTGCCGTACGCCACGAGCCGGAGCACCTGGCGCTCGCGATTCGACAGCGCGCCGCGCGCGCGTCCCGTCCGCCCCTCCGCGGTCGTCGGCAGGCCGACGTCCTCGTGGCGGATGAAGATCGTGAGGTGCTGCCCCGGCGCGACGTTCGCGGTGGCGTTGAACTGCACCATCACGCGCGACCCGTTCGGCCGCACGAGCTCGTACTCGCCCGTCATCGTGCCGTCCGCGATGAACTCCTCCCACATCGAGGCCGTCAGCGGCCGCAGCTCCGGGGCGGAGAGGTCCTCGATGCGCAGCGTCTTGATCGTCTGCAGGTCCGTGCCGAGGAGCTGCAGCGCGGCGTTGTTGGCGTCGGTGAAGCGGCGCCCGTCGTCGGCGAACATCATCGGCGTCGCGGACTGGCCGAACAGCGCGCGGAAGCCCTCGTGCGGCGGCGGTGCGGGCGTGGTCGGCGGCGATTCGGCCATACGGCTACTTTCGCTTGCGGGATTCCTCCAGATTACACGGAGCGCGAGCAGAGCCGAAGGCGCGGCGAACGCGGCGAAGCGCGCGTACGCTGCGGCGGATGGGCACCGCACCCCACCCGCGTCGCGCGATCGTGATCGGCTCCGGCTTCGGCGGTCTCGCCGCGGCCATGCGCATGGCCGCGGCCGGTCTCGACGTGACCGTCCTCGAGCGGCTGCCGGAGCCGGGCGGCCGCGCGTCGCAGCTGACGGACAGCGGCTACACCTGGGATCTCGGCCCGAGCCTCGTGACGATGCCGTGGTGCTTCGACGAGCTGTTCGCGCTCCTGGACCGCGACTTCCGCCGCGAGGTCGAGCTCGTCGCCCTCGAGCCGTTCTACCGAATCGACTGGCCGCACGACGGCACGCGCATCGACTTCCGCGGCGATGTGGCGGCGATGCAGGAGGAGCTGGCGCGGCTGTCGACGGCGGACGCGGCCGCGTACCCCGCGTTCCTCGAGGCGTCGCGACTGATCCACGAGAACGCCGTACTCGCGGCCGGACGCCGCGCGTTCGAGAACCCGCTGCCGTTCGCGCAGCTCCTGCCGACGATGCTCCGGCTCGGCGCCGCGCGCAGCCTCTCGCACTTCTGCTCGCGCTTCTTCTCGGAGGAGCACGTCTTCCAGTCGATGAGCTTCCACTCGCTCTACATCGGCGGCGATCCGTACCGCGTGCCGGCCGTCTACGCCGCGCTCGCCTACCTGCAGGTCGCCGACGGCGTCTGGTACACGAAGGGCGGCATGTACGCGATCATCCGCGCGATGGTGCGCGCCATCGAGGACGCGGGCGGGCGCGTGCGCTGCAACGCCGACGTCGACGAGATCATCGTCCGCGGCGGCAGCGCGATCGGCGTGCGCCTGGCCGATGGGGAGGTCGTGCCCGCCGAGGTCGTCGTCTCCGACGCGGATCCCGTGCGCACCCGCACGCGCCTCCTCGGCGGTGCGCCCGACCGCGCGCCGTGGCGCTTCCGCGGACCGCGCAACGGCATGTCGTGCTTCCTCCTCTACCTCGGCACCGATCGCCAGTGGCCCGAGCTCCTGCACCACACGCTGATCGTCGGCGACGGCTACCGGAAGTTCATCGACGACGTCACGCACCGCCAGGTGCTGCCCGAGTCGCTCTCGCTCTACCTGCACGTCCCGGCGCGCACCGATCCCTCGATGGCGCCCGCCGGCGGCGACTCGCTTGCCATCCTCCTGCCCGTGCCGAACCTCGCCTCCGGCGACGACTGGGGTGCGATCTCTGACATCTGGCGCGACAAGGTGCTTGACTACCTCGAGCACGACGCGGGGCTGGAGGGGCTCCGCGCATCGATCAAGGTGGAGCACCGGATGACGCCGGCCGATTTCGAGCAGCGCTACGACGCGGACGAGGGCACCGCCTTCTCCACCGAGCCGCTGCTCACGCGCTCGGCGTACTTCCGCCAGCCGAACCGCGACCGCACGGTCGGCGGCCTGTACCACGTCGGCGCGGGCGCGCACCCCGGCGCCGGCGTGCCCGGCGTGCTGCTCGGCGCCGAGGTGGCGGCGGGCCTCGTGCGTCGCGATCTTGGGATCCCCGCGTGAGGCTGCCGCGCCGCAGCCGCCCCGCGAGCGACTCCTACCTGCCCGAGGCGGAGGAGGTGATGCAGCGCGCCGCGCGCACGTTCGCGCTCGCCGCGCGCCTCCTGCCCGCCACGGTGCGCGACGACGTCGTGCTGCTGTACCTCGTGCTGCGCACGCTCGACGACCTCGTCGACGAGCAGAGCCCCGAGGCCGAGGCCGCGGTCGCCGCGGTCGAGACGTGGCTGGTGACGGACGAGACCTCGACGCGCGAGACCGTGATCCTCGCGGACCTCGCCGCACGCTACGGCCTGCCCCGCCCGGCGCTCGTCGCCTTCCTGCAGGGCATGCGCGACGATCTGGCGGTGCCCGACATCGAGACCGAGGGCGACCTCGACGTCTACTGCTACCGCGTCGCCGGCTGCGTGGGGGAGATGATGGCGTCGATCCTCGGCGTCTGGGACGAGGCCGCCTGGAACGCGGCGCGCGCGCTCGGCAACGCGATGCAGCGCACCAACATCCTGCGTGACGTCGACGAGGATCTCGGCAACGGGCGGGTCTACCTGGCGCGCGAGACGCTCGTGCGCTTCGGCATCGCCGATCTCGCGACGCAGGACCGCACCGCGCTCTACCGGGACCAGATCGCGCGGGCCGACCGGCTCTACGACCAGGGCCTCGCCGGCGTGCCGATGCTCGTGCACGGGCGTCGCTCCGTCGCGGCGGCCGGTGCGATGTACCGCGAGATCCTCCGCGAGATCGAGCGCGGCGGGTATGGCGCCGCACGCGGCCGTTCGGTCGTGTCGCGCCCGCGCAAGGCCGCGATCGTGGCGACGGCGTTCGTCAGCCCGAGGCGGTGGTCGTGAGCGAGCAGGCCTTCCCCGGCACCGTCGCCTCGGTGCGGCGCGCGCTCGAGCGCACGTTCGTCGAGGAGGATCCGCGCGACGCGGCGTGGCGCGGCCGCGTCGGCACCGCCCGCATGTCGGTGCGCGTCGACGTGGTGCCCGATCCGTCGGACCCGGCCCAGGCGATGGTCGTCGCGACCTCCGAGGTCCTGCCCGTGCCGCGCTTCACCGGGCCGCTCGCCGCGGCCGTGCTGCAGGAGCACGACGGGTTCGTGCTCGGCCGGCTCCGCCACGACGGCACGGCGCTCGTCGCCGAGCAGACGATCCTCGGCGGGCACACGCTCTCGCAGGAGGAGGTGACCGTCGCCGTCTGGACGGTCGGGTGGCTCGCCGCCAACGAGGGCGCGCGGCTGCACATGCGCGTCGGCGGGATGGATCCCGGCGAGCCGCGCACCCCCGACGTCGACGTCCGGCGCGGCGCCGAGGAGCGGGTCGCCGTGGTGCGGGAGCGTGCGGCGCGCTGGCTCGAGTCGCACGGCTTCGTCGACGACCCGGTCTGGGGGCTGCACGGCGAGGCGGGTACGACCCGCGTCTTCGTCTCCACGATGCACCACCTCGAGCGCTCGAGCGTGGTCGTCGTCGCCGCGCCGGTGCTCGTGGACGTCGACTTCACCGACGAGCTGGCACTCGCCGCGTGCGAGATCGCGGGAGCGACGACGGTCGGCCGGTTCGCGTACACGGAGGCGCGTCGCGAGCTCTGGTTCGAGCACGCGATCCTCGGCGACGACCTCCAGGAGGTCGAGCTGATGCACGCCGTGCGGGCCGTCGCCGAGACCGCCGACGCCGTCGACGAGCGGCTCGTCGCCGACCACGGCGGCCGACGCTATCTCGATCTCGCCTAGCCGAGCCCGGCCGGCGTCAGCTCCTGCGGGCTCACGTCGGGTGACACCTGGGCGGCGCGCGCGATCGTCGAGCCCTCCTCGGTATCGGTCACGAAGCCGCTCGGCGAGACGCACACCATCAGGTTCCCCTCGCTCGCGTCGGTGCCCGTCAGGCACGAGGCGTCGATCCGGTTCGCGCGCGTCTGCACCTCGAGGCCGGCATCGGCGGTGCTCGAGATGCGCGCCGCGATCTGGCGCAGGCGGTCCTCGCCGATCAGCAGCGCGGCCGTGGCGAGGGCGTCGGCGCCGTGGTGATCGAAGTCGCGCCGCTTGCACGTCGGCGCCTCGGCACCCTTGGTCACGCACACCCATGCGATCGAGGAGTCGCCGAGGTTGACGCCCACGCGTACCGTCCCGGTGTCGCGCGTGATCGCGACGAGGCCCTTCTCGCCCTGCCGCGCGAGCGTCATCTCGCCCTGCGAGCCGTCGAGCAGGGTGGCGTACGTGACGCGTCCGTTCGGGTGCTGGGCGGCGAGCGCCAGCACGCCGGAGGGCGTTGCGGCGGGGAAGGCGGGCTTTACGGCCGAGCCGTTGCCCGTGGTCGCGTCGGTGCCGGCGTCGAACGGCGACACCGTCACGGCGTTCGCCCCCGTCGGCGGGGGCGGCGGCTCGACCGACGCCGTCTGGGGTCCGGCGCTCGCCCCGCCGCAGGCCGTCAGGAGGGCGGCGAGGGCGAGGATCGAGAGGAGACGTCCGCGCACGGGCACGGGCCCATCCTATCCCGCGGATCCCTTCGCCCGCCGCTGGTAGGCTGGCCCCGTGAGCGACGGCGCGCTGTTCCTCGAGGACCTGCAGGCAGCCGTCCATCGCGCGTTCGAGGAGGGGCGCGAGCCGGTCGCGCTCCGGCTGCATCCGGCGACCGTGATCCACGTCGCCGATCCCGCGCTCGGCCTCGATCCGCTCGGCGCCTCCGAGATCGACGCGATCGACACGATGCCGATCGAGATCGACCCGCTCGTCGACGTCGGCTGCGTCGAGATCCGCGAGCGCTAGCCCGTCGGGTCTGCGAGCGGCGCCGGCATGCCGAGCAGGAACCCCTGCGCGAGATCGGCGCCGAGATCGCCGGCCACCGCCAGCTGCTCCTCGGTGGCGATGCCCTCGATCACGACCTCGAGCCCGAGCGCGTGGGCGAGCTGCACGATGCCGCTGACGATCGGCCGCACGCGGGTGCTCTCCGGCCCGACCAGGTCCTCGGTGAAGGAGCGGTCGACCTTGATCCGCGAGAGCGGCAGGTGCTTGAGCTGCGTGAGCGACGTG
The DNA here is from genome assembly GCA_051006935.1 of Gaiellales bacterium. Classification (GTDB taxonomy): domain Bacteria; phylum Actinomycetota; class Thermoleophilia; order Gaiellales; family F1-60-MAGs149; genus F1-60-MAGs149. The sequence continues at coordinate 4,833 of JBPCSR010000100.1, read as the reverse complement.
AAGCCCGTGCCGAAGTCGTCGACGGCGATGTGCACGCCGATCGCGGCGAGGTCGGCGAGGGCCTCGGCGGAGGACCCGTCGTCCTCCAGCGCGAGGCGCTCCGTCACCTCGAGCGTGAGGCGGTCCGGTGCGACGCCCGCCGCGGCGAGCTCCGCGGAGATCGTCGCGGCGAACTGCTCGTCGAGCTCGCGCGGCGAGACGTTGATCCAGATGCCGTGGTCGCCCGGCGCGGCGGCGCGCGCGCTGAGGGCGTCGAGGTCGCGCAGTGCGCGGTCGCGCACGAATGCGCCGATCGCGCGGATGGCGGGCCCCTCCTCGGCGATCGGGATGAACTCCGTCGGCAAGACCTCGCCGAAGGCCGGGTCGTGCCAGCGCGCGAGGGCCTCGGAGCCGGCGACCGCGCGCGTCGCCATGCGGACGATCGGCTGGTACACGACGCTCAGGTTGACGCGTTCCGCGCCGCTCTCCAGGCGCGTGCGCAGCGCGAGGCGGCGACGCACCTCAGCCGGGCGTGCGACGCCGCCGGCCGTCCTGCCGAAGCCCGCTGCGCGCGCGTCGGCGGCAGCCTGCTCGACGTTCGCCAGGAGCGCGTGGGGGTCGGAGCCGTACGGCGCGTGGGCGATGCCGATGCTCGCCGTGACGGCGAAGCGGTGGTTGTCGGCGGAGAACGGCTGCGCGAGTGCGGCTTGGATGTCGCCCGCGTGGCCCGCGACGGCGCGCTGGTCGGCGACGTCGTCCAGGATCGCGAGCAACGCGCTCTCGCTGTGGCGGGCCATCCGCGTGCCCGGCGGCAGGGCCTCCTGCACCGCGGCCACGATCGCGAGCACGAGCTCGTCCAGCTCGTTGCCGGTCAACGCAGCCGAGATCTGGGCGAACTGGTCGAGCTCGATCAGCGCGAGCCCCACGCCGCCCGTCGGCGCGTCGTCTGCGGGCACGCCGCCGAGCGAGTGCTCGACCTGCTTCGGGATGCTGCGCCGGTTCATCAGCCCGGTGAGCGGATCGCGCGACGTCGCCTGACGGATCCAGGTCGCCGCGGCGTCGCGCTCGATCCAGCGGCCGACCTCTGCCGCGACCTGCGTGGCGGCGAGAAGCTGTCGCCGTCGCGGCTCGCCGTCCGCGGCGGAGACCAGCTCGAACGCGCCGATCACCGTCCCGTCGGAGTGGATCGGCACAAGGTGGACCGCGGTGATCCCCGCCTGCGCGAGCGCCGCCGACACGACCGTCGGGAGGACGTCCGGAGCATGCCGCGTCCCCGTCTCGGGGGTGTGGATCAGAACCTCCGGCGCGTATGCGAGCCCCTCGCGGGCGTGGCGCAGGCCCTCGAGTCCGCCTGTCCGATCGACCCACAGCGCCTGCGTCGCGAGGTGGTCGCCCGAGCGCCACCAGAGGCCGCCCGCACTCAGCTCAAGCGTGTACACGAGCAGGGCCAGCGTGCGCTCGAGGACGTCGGCGAGGCCGTCGGAGTGACGCAGGATCTCGCCGACGGAGCGCAGCATGCGGACGTGCGCCTCGTCGTCGAGGAGCAGCTGCGCCTCCAGCGCGCGCACTGCCCCGCGGGCGCGCATGAGCTCGACGGCCTGGTCCGCGAGACCGCGCAGCACCTCGATCTGGTCGTGGTCGATCGTGCGCGGCTCGACGTCGATCACGCAGAGGGTGCCGATCGCGCGGCCCCCGTCGGCGATCAGCGGGACGCCGCAGTAGAAGCGGATGCCGGGCGGTCCGACCACGAAGGGGTTCTCGCGGAAGCGCGGGTCGGCGAGCGCGTCCTCGACGATCAGCGGCGTCTGCGGCGTGAGGATCGCGTGGGCGCAGAACGCCTCGTCGCGCGCCGACTCCGAGAGGTCGGTGCCGTGGCACGACTTGATCCACTGCCGCTGCTCGTCGACGAGGCTGATCAGCGCGATCGGCGCATCGGCGACGTACGCCGCCGTGCGCGTGATCGCGTCGTAGGACTCCTCCGGCGGGGTGTCGAGGATCCCGAGGCTGTAGAGGCCGGCGAGGCGCTCCGCCTCGTCCTCGGGAACCGGCACCGGCCGCGCAGCGTCCGGGCGTTCCGGACGAGCCGCTCGCTTGCCACCCACGGGATGCCTCCTGGGATCCACCCGCCACGGATCCGCTTGCGCAGAAGGATACCGCAGCCAGCCGGTCCGCGCCTGGCGCTACCCCGCGAGCCCGGCGGCGAGCGGCACGAGCTCCTCGATCGCCGTCGGCGAGCCGTCGCCGATGCCGAACATCCCTGCCAGCATCCCCACCACCGATTCGGGCGTCGCGCCGTGGTCCCGATGCTCGCGCAGCGTGATCGCGCCGTGTCGCTTGGCGAGGCGCGCGCCGTCGTCGCCGAGCATCAGCGGCACGTGGCCGTACGCCGGCGGCTCGCGGTCGAGCAGGCGCATGATCACGCGCTGGAACGCCGCGGAGGGCAGCAGATCCTCGCCGCGGACGATGTGCGTCATGTCGGGCTGCGCGTCGTCGACGGCGCACGCGAGCTGGTAGCCGATCACGCCGTCGGAGCGCACGAGCACGAGGTCGCCCGCGGTCGCCGCGACGTCGATCGCGACGGCGCCGTGCACGAAGTCGTCGAAGCGCTCCACGCCCGGCGGCACCGCCAGGCGCAGCGCGTGGCGCTCGCCGGCGGCGACCCGCTCGGCGGCGACGGCGGGATCGAGCGCCCGGCAGGTGCCGCCGTAGACCGGGCCCTCGTCGCCGTGCGGCGCGGACGCCGCCGCCTTGATCTCCGCGCGCGTGCAGAAGCACGGGTACACGACGCCGGCCGCCTGCAGCTGCGCGAGCGCGTCGCGGTAGCGGTCGATGCGCTCCGACTGCCGCAGCAGCTCGCCGTCCCAGGTGAGGCCGAGCCACGCGAGGTCGTCGAGCTGGCGGAACGCGAACTCCTCCCGGCAGCGGTCGACGTCGAGGTCGTCGATGCGCAGCTGGATCGACCCGCCCGTGGCGCGCGCGTGGAGCCACGCGACGATCGCGGTGCGGATGTTGCCGAGGTGCAGATCGCCGCTCGGCGTCGGTGCGAATCGGCCCTTGGTCACGGTGGCATCATGACGGCATGACGCGGGTCTACTCGACCGACGACGGCGACCTCCGCAAGGGCGGCCGGCGGCAGCGTGCGGGCGCGGCCGCTGCGCCGGGCGCCGCGCAGGGGCACCCGAGCGACGGGGTCGTGCGCGTCGAGCGGCGGCGCGGCGGGCGCGGCAGCGGCTGGGTCACGCTCGTCACGGGACTGCCCGGCGATCCGAAGGCCGCGCTCAAGGACCTCAAGCGGCTCGTCGGCTCCGGCGGCGCGGTGCGCGGCAGCGCGCTCGAGCTGCAGGGGGATCACGCCGACGCGCTCGTCGACCACCTCACCCGGCAAGGGCATCGCGTGCGCCGGGCAGGCGGCTGAGCAGCGCCTCCAGGTCGGCGTCGGCGATGCCGGGCTCGCCGCCCCAGCCGAGCTCGCGCTGGCGATCGACCTCGCGCCGGTGCTCGTGGAAGTCGGAGCCGGTCGAGACGAGGAGGCCGTGCCGCTCGGCGAGCGCGCGGTACGCCGCCTGCGTCGCGGGGTCCTGGTCGCCGCGGTGCGCCTCGATCGCGCCGAGCCCGGCGTCGGCCAGGCGCGCGATGTAGGCGTCGAGGTCGGCGCCGTCGAGCTCGAGCGTGTACGGGTGCGCGAGGGCGATCAGCCCGCCGGCGTCGACGACGCGCTCGATCACCTCGGTCGGCTCCGTCCGGCCGCTCGGCACGTAGCCGGGGCCGTTGCTGCCGATCCAGCGGGCGAACGCGTCGCGGCGGTCCTCGGCCTCGCCGACGGCGATCAGCGCGTCGGCGACGTGCGGGCGCCCGATGTTGACCGCGGCCCGCTCTCGCACGTCCTCCCACGTGATGCGCGCGCCCGCGGCCTGCAGCCGCGCGACCATCTCCTGCGCCCGCGTCTCGCGTTCGCGCTCCTTCTCGAACGTCCACTCGACGAACGCGGCGGGCACGGGATCCGGCAGCCAGGCCAGCAGGTGGCACTGACCGGCGGGGTAGCGGCCTGACACCTCGATGCCCGGCAGCACCGCGACGCCGAGGCGGCGCCCGGCGGCCTGCGCCTCCTCGATGCCGCGCAGCGTGTCGTGGTCGGTCAGCGCGATCAGGTCGAGGCCGCGCTCGGCCGCGAGCTCCACCAGCGCCGTCGGGGTGAGCCTGCCGTCCGATGCCGTCGAGTGCAGATGGAGGTCGATCGACGGCGCCGGCACGTGCATCACTGTACTCGTCGGCGGGCGGGCGCCTGCCCTTACGATGGCGGCATGGCTGACGACACCCCCACCGGCCGCCGCGTCCTGATCCCCGAGGGCGCGGATGGCTCCTTCCTCGTGTTCAAGAACGGCGCGGTCGTGCAGGAGGGCGTCGACTTCGATCGCGAGCCCGACGCGCTCGTGTTCCGAGAGCCGCTCAACGTGGCCCCGAACCCCGGCCTGCTCGCGCGGATCCAGATGACGACGGTCGGCATCGGCGTCTACAACAAGATCGACGACGTCGACATCCACGCGACGCGACCCGACGGCTCGCTGCGGATCTTCACCGAGCTCCACGCGATTCCGGGGTCCTGAGCCGGTGGCGGAGGCGCATCGCATCCGCCCCGCGACCGCCGACGACGCCCCGGCGCTGGCGCGCCTGCTCGACGCGCTCGACGACCTGCCGATGCTCGCCGGCGAGGATCTCGGCGCGGTGGCCGCGCGCCAGGTGCCCGCGGCCGTCGCGAGCCCCGACACCACGCTGCTCGTCGTCGAGGACGCCTCCGGCCTGATCGCCTACGCGAACGTCCACTGGGTCCACGACCTGTTCATGCCCGGCCCGGAG
>JBPCSR010000099.1:0-4658 GCA_051006935.1 Gaiellales bacterium | reverse complement strand
GTCCTGCTCCTCGTCGCGGCGGGATCCATCCGCGTCGTCAACGAGTACGAGCGCGGGATCCGGTTTCGCCTCGGCAAGGTGCGCGAGCGGCCGTTCGAGCCTGGCCTGATGATCAAGTTCCCGATCATCGACCGCCTCGTCAAGGTGTCGCTGCGCATCGTCACGCTGCCGATCCAGAGCCAGGGGATCATCACGCACGACAACGTCTCCGTCGACATCGCCGCCGTCGCGTACTACCGCATCGTGGATCCGCTCAAGTCCGTGCTCGCGATCGAGAACGTGCTGGCGGCGATCGACCAGATCGCCCAGACCACCCTGCGCAACGTCGTGGGCCAGCACACGCTCGACGAGACGCTGGCCGAGACGGACAAGATCAACGCGGACATCGCCAAGATCCTCGACCGCATCACGGAGGAATGGGGCGTCGAGGTGACGCTCGTGGAGCTCAAGGACATCCAGCTGCCCGAGACGATGAAGCGCGCGATGGCGCGCCAGGCGGAGGCGGAGCGGGAGAAGCGCGCCAAGATCATCGCCGCCGAGGGCGAGGCCCTCGCCGCGGGCGAACTCGCCCGCGCCGCCGACGTGATGGCCGAGCACCCGATCGCGCTCCAGCTGCGCAACCTCCAGACGCTGCTCGAGATCTCCGTGGACAAGAACTCCACGGTCATCTTCCCCTCGCCGCTGATGACGACGATCGAGGAGATCGGCACCTTCCTGGCCCGCGAGACGACGGCCTCCGGCAACCTCAAGACCATGCTCGACGCGCTCAAGCGCTGAGGGCGCGCACCCCCGAGAACTCATAAGGGCCCCGGCCGAGGCCGGGACCCTTCGACGTGCGGGACGGGCGGCGAACCGCCGTCGGGGACTGCTAGCGCAGCTCGACGGTGGCGCCGGCCTCCTCGAGCTCCGCCTTGAGCTTCTGGGCGTCCTCGGCGGGCACGCCCTCCTTGACCATCGCGGGCGCGCCGTCGGCGATGTCCTTGGCCTCCTTGAGGCCCAGTCCGGTCGCCGTGCGGATGACCTTGATGACGGGGATCTTCTGCGAACCGGCCTCGGCGAGGAAGACGTCGAACGCCGACTTCTCCTCCGCGGCACCGCCGGCGTCGCCGCCGCCACCGCCACCCGCGGCCGGAGCCGCGACGGCGACAGCAGCTGCTGCCGACACGCCGAACTCCTCCTCGAGGGCCTTCACGAGCGTGTTGAGATCCAGGACGCTCATGCCCTTGATCTCCTCGATCATCTGATCCGTGGTCATAGCCATGACCGTTTCTCCTTGTGTCGTTGGGTGGCGCGCCTACGCGGCGGCCTTCTGCTTCTCGATCTGGTCGAGCGCGACCACGAGGCCGCGCGGAATCGCCGCGAGGGTGCTCGCGAGCCCCTGGAGGGGGCCGTTGAGCGCGACGACGAGCTGTGCATGGAGCTGGTCCCTGCTCGGCAGGGTGGCCAGCGTCTTGATGCCGTTCGCATCGAGGACGGCCCCGTCGATCAGGCCGCCCTTGATCTGCAGGATGTCGGTCTCCTTGGCCGCCTTGGCGAGCGCCTTGGCGACCGGAGCCGCATCCGCCTTGCAGAACGCGATCGCCGTCGGGCCGGACAGGAAGTCCAGCAGGCCCTCGACGCCGGCACGCTGCGCCGCGATGCGGGCGAGCGTGTTCTTGGCGACGTAGAACGACGCGTCATGCGGTCGGATCTCGTTCCGGAGCTCGGCGAGCTCCTTCACGCTGAGACCGCGGTAGTCGGCGACGATCATCGAGGTCGAGCCCTTAAGCTCCGCCTCGAGCTGGCCGATCAGCTCCTCTTTTCGTTCCTTCAGCATTGGTGTACCACCTCCTTTCGCCTGCGTGCCCGCCGATTGGACGGCGGACACGGCGAAGGGCGCGGTACGAGACCGGCCTCCGATCGAGCCTCACCGCCTGCGCCGGGCTTCCCCGTCCCCGGACTGGGGGCGGTGCCGGCGGTCCCTGGCGACAGGATCACGCGGAGTGTCGGAGCGATCGCCGTTAGGCGCCCGTCTCCTCGAGCACGTCGCGCGTGCGCGACGGGTCGATCTTGATGCCCGGGCCCATCGTCGAACTGAGGACCACGGTCTTGATGTAGCGCCCCTTGGTCGAGGCTGGCTTGGCGCGAAGGATCTCCTCCAGCACGGTCGCGTAGTTCTCGCCGAGCTCGCGCTCGCCGAACGACTTCTTGCCGAGCGCGATGTGCACGAGGCCGGCGCGGTCGGTGCGGTACTCGATCTTGCCGCTCTTGATGTCCTCGACGGCCTTCTTGATGTCCATCGTGACGGTGCCGGTCTTCGGGTTCGGCATCTTGCCGGACGGGCCGAGCACGCGGCCGAGCTTGCCGACGGTGACCATCATGTCGGGCGTCGCGACGGTGACGTCGAACTCGTCGAAGCCCTCGAGGATCTTCGCCGCGAGGTCCTCGCCGCCGACGATGTCGGCGCCGGCCGCCTCGGCCTCGGCGATCTTGTCGCCCTGCGCGAAGACGGCGACGCGCGCGTTGGAGCCCGTGCCGTGCGGCAGCATGATCGTGCCGCGGAGCTGCTCCTCGGCGTGGCGGACGTTGATGCCGAGGCGGAAGTGCACCTCGACGGTCTCGTCGAACTTGGCGGTGTCGAGCGACTTGAGCAGGCGGACGGCGTCGATCGGCTGGTAGAGCCGCTCGCGGTCGACCTGCGTGCGCGCCGTGGCGAGCTTGCGGCCGCTCATGCCTCCACCTCCACGCCCATCGAGCGGGCGGTGCCGGCGATGATCAGCATCGCGGCCTCGACGTCGTTGGCGTTGAGATCGGCCATCTTCGTCTCGGCGATCGACTGCAGCTGCGCCTTGGAGAGCGTGCCGACCTTGTCGCGATGCGGGACGGACGAGCCGCTCTTGAGCTTCAGCGCCTCCTTGATCAGGACGGCCGCCGGCGGCGTCTTCGTGATGAACGTGAAGGAGCGGTCCTCGTAGACCGAGATCTCGACCGGGATGATGCGGCCGTTCTCGCTCTGCGTCTGGGCGTTGAACGCCTTGCAGAAGTCCATGATGTTGACGCCGTGCTGTCCGAGCGCGGGTCCCACCGGCGGCGCGGGGTTGGCCTGCCCGCCGGGGATCTGGAGCTTGATGATGGTGACGACCTTGCCGGCCATCTCGACCTCCTGCGGTGCATGCGCCCTGGCGTACGGGCTCCCGCTGTCAGACGCCGCGAATGCGACGCGGGGTGGATCCTAGACCAGCCTCAGTCGAGACGCTTCACATCGCCGAAGCCGAGCTCGACGGGCACCTGGCGCTCGAAGATCGAGACGTGCACCTTGAGCTTGGCGGATTCGTTGTTGATCTCGATGATCTCGCCGTCGAAATCGGCCAGCGGACCCGAGGTGACCTTGACCATCTGGCCGAGCGTGAACTCGGCGACGGCCTTCGGCTTGGCCTCCGCGGCCTCGACCTTGAGCAGCTTGTCGACCTCGGCCTGGCCGAGCGGGACGAGCGTCATCTCCTCGCGCTTGCCCTGCGCGCCGACGAAGCCGGTCACGCCCGGGGTGTTGCGGACGAGGCTGATCGCCTCCGGGGTCGCGTCCATCTGCACCAGCACGTAGCCCGGCAGCACGCGGTTCTCCTTCTCGACCTTCTTGCCGTCGCGGGTCTCGACCGTCTGCTCGGTCGGCACGACGATGCGGCGGATCTCGTCGCCGCCGGCCTGCGTGCGGCGGCGCTGCTCGAGGTTGCGGCGGACCTTGTCCTCGTGGCCGGAGTAGGTGTGGATGGCGTACCAGCGGAACATTTCTTCGGGACCTCGTTGACTAGCCGGCCTGCTGGTTGATGAGCCAGCCGGCGAGCTTGGAGAAGATGGAGTCGAGCGCGTACAGGTACACGCCGACGATGAGGCACGTGATGATCACGACGGCCGTGGCCTGGACGAGCGCGGGACGCGTGGGCCACTGGACGCGCTTGAGCTCGGCCCAGCACTCGCGGACGAACGCGCCGAAGCCCTGGCGCTCGGTCGCGTGGCCGGACTGGCTCTTCGACGGGCGCACGCGGGCGGCGCGCTCCTGGCGGCGGCGCTCCTTGCGCTGCTCGCGCGTCTCCTTCTGCGGAGCGGTGTCGTCGGCGTCGGCCACGGGGGCTAGCGTGTCTCCCGATGCAGCGTCTGCTTGCCGCAGCGGCGGCAGAACTTCTTCAGCTCGATGCGGTCGGGGGTGTTCCGCTTCGACTTGTTGGTCTGGTAGTTCCGCTCCTTGCAGTCGGTGCAGGCCATCGTGACTGCGATGCGGATGCCGGCCTTCGCCATCGATTCGTTCCTCGGATCGGGTTCGCTGCCCGGGGTTCAGATGGCAGCGCGGAGCGGGGCGCCCCGATGGACGGGAACCCTAGCGGAGATCCGCGAGCCGGTGCGTCAGGCGCCGGCCGGCGGCGCGTCGGGCGGCGCCGGCAGCGGGAAGCCGGGCAGGCGCGGGCGGCCGAGCGAGCGGTCGGCGTCGGCCGACGGCGCCTCGGGCGTCTGGTCCTGCGTGATCTCGGCCGGCCAGACCTCGTCCTCGGGGACGCCGTCGAGCAGCTTGAGGAACTGGCCGCGGTCGATCGTCTCGCGGTCGAGCAGGATCTTCGAGAGCCGGTGCAGGGCGTCCATGTGCTCCATCAGGAGCGCGCGGGCGCGCTCGTGCGCGTCCTCGATGA
>JBPCSR010000098.1:0-5145 GCA_051006935.1 Gaiellales bacterium | reverse complement strand
CACCGCTCGTCGGCATCCACGGCACGCCCGAGGACTGGACGATCGGCTCGGCCGCCTCGCACGGCTGCATACGCATGCACATCTCCGACGTGGAGGACCTCTACCCCCACGTGACGGTGGGCATGCCCGTCGAGATCAAGCCCTAGGCGAGGTGGTCCCAGCCGCGCAGGGCGCCGTCGGCGCCCGCGCCGGAGAAGCGCACGCCGGCCGTCCCCGCCGTGACCGTGCCGATCACCGTGAGCGGGACGCCGCACGCGCCGACCGCCTCCGCGGGCAGCGCGACGAGCAGCTCGTAGTCCTCGCCGCCCGTGGCCGCGAACGCACCCGGCTCGTGGCCGAGCGCAGCGGCGATCGCGCGCACGTCCTCGTGCAACGGCAGCGCGTCGAGATCCACGGTCAGCGCCACGCCGCTGCGCCGCGCGAGCCGCGGCAGATCCGTGGCGAGCCCGTCGGAGAGGTCCATCATCGCGTGCGCCGCGACGGCGAGCCGCCGCCCGTCGGCGACTCGCGGGTGCGGACGACGGTGGCGCTCGACGCACTCCTCGGCTCCCGGCAGGTCGCGCAGCGTCGGATCGCGCAGCACGGCGAGCCCCGCCGCCGACTCGCCGAGCGTGCCGGTGACCGCGAGCACGTCGCCGGGCCGGGCACCGCCGCGCCCGGGCGCGTGCTGCGCGCGGCCGATCACGCTGATCGACAGCGCCAGGCCGGAGCCCCGCGCGACGTCGCCGCCGGCGATCGCGCAGTCGTACGTGCGCGCGCAGGCCCCGAGTCCGGCGTAGACGGCCTCGAGCTCAGTGTCGTCGCCCTCGCCGAGGATCACCGACACGAGCGCGGCCACCGGGGTCGCACCCATCGCGGCGAGGTCGGAGAGGTTGACCGCGAGCGCCTTCCAGCCGACATCCGCGGGTGACGACGTGGCGCGGTCGAAGTGCACGCCCTCGACCTGCGTGTCGACGGTCCAGACGAGGTCCGGCGCCAGCAGCGCCGCGTCGTCGCCGATGCCGCGCAGCACGCCGGCCGCAGGACCGTCGACGAGCTCGGCCAGCCGCGCGATCAGGGCGTCCACATCCGCGTGCGGAGCGCCTTCGCCCCATCCCGGCTGATCGGCCATCACCACCTCCGGCCGAGACCTTACCCGAGCGATGCTGCCTCCGCCCGTCGAGCCGCGCGGCCGGCCCGGCGTCGCTTGGTACCCTGCCGCGACCCTCGGGAACCGCGTCATGACCAGCCTCGACCCCACCTCCGTCGTCTACCCCGGCTCGGCCGGGTCCTACACGTCCGAGGCCGCGGATCGGCTGTATCCCGCGGTGGAGGCGGAGTCGGCCGGGTCGTTCGCCGACGTGTACGCGGCCGTCGCCGACGGCGGCGCCGAGGTCGGCGTGCTGCCGATCGAGAACACGCTGGCCGGCATCGTCGCCGACACCTGCGACCTGATCGCCGACGGCGCGCTGCCGATCGTGGCCGAGACGATCATCCACATCCCGCACTGCCTGGCGGGCGTCGCCGGCGCGACGACGGCGGGGATCACGACGATCCACTCGCACCCCGTCGCGCTCGCCCAGTGCCGCACGTTCCTCGACGGGCGCTACGACCAGCGCGCCGAGGGCACCACCGCCGACGCCGCGCGCATCGTGGCCGAGCTCGGCGACCCCGCCTGCGCGGCGATCGCCTCGCCCGCGGCCGCCAAGCGCTACGGCCTCGAGATCCTCGAGCACGACATCTCGGACCATCCCGACAACATGACGCGCTTCGTGGCGCTCGGCCGCGAGCCGCTGCCGTTCGCCGACGGCACCCCGTGGAAGACCGCGCTGCGGATCGTCACCGGGCACCAGCCCGGTGCGCTGCACGACGCGATCGAGCCGCTCCGCTACCACGGGGTGAACATGCTCTCGCTCCACTCCCGCCCGATCCCGGGCGAGCCGTGGCGCTACCAGTTCCTCGTCGACATCGAGGGGCACCGCGACGATCCGCGCATCGCCCGCGCGCTGGAGGACGTGCGCTCCCGCAGCGCCGTGCTCGTGGTGCTCGGCTCGTTCCCCGCCGCGGCGCACCCCGACGCCCCATGACGCCGCGCGCGGCGTGGGACGCGGCGCTCGAGCCCGGCGCGCCGCCCGACGACCGCCTGGTCTTCCGCGGCGACGAGCCCGCCCGCCGTGGTCACGCCGTGCCGCTTCCGGCGGACCTCCCCGCCGCGCTGCGCGAGGCGCTTGAGCGCACCGGCGTCTCGACGCTCTGGGCGCACCAGGCCGCGGCGATCGAGCTGGCCCGCGACGGACACCACGTCGGCATCACCTCCGGCACCGCCAGCGGCAAGACGCTCGCGTACACGGTGCCCGTGCTCGAGACGCTGCTGGGCGAGTCGCACGCCCGTGCGCTCTACCTCTCGCCGACCAAGGCGCTGGCGCAGGATCAGGCGCGCCGCCTCCACGCACTCGGCCTCCGCCGCGCCCTGCGGGTGTCGCTCGTCGACGGCGACGGCGACATCGGCAGTCGCCGCCTCGCCCGCGCGGAGTCCAACCTCGTGCTCAGCAACCCCGACATGGTCCACGTGGGCATCTGCCCGCACCACCATCGCTGGGACGAGTGGCTCTCCGGCCTCAGCGCGATCATCATCGACGAGGCGCACGTGTACCGCGGGATCTTCGGCTCGCACGTGGCGCACGTGATCCGCCGCCTGCGCCGCTGCGCCGCCCTCTACGGCGCGTCCCCCCAGCTCCTGCTCGCCTCCGCCACGGTCGGGAACCCGCACGAGGCGTTCGGCGCGCTGACCGGCGTCGACGTGGCGATCGTCGATGACGACGACGCGCCGAGCCCCGGTCGCGACGTCGCCCTCTGGAACCCGACGCTGCTCGACGAGGCCACAGGCCAGCGGGCCTCGCGCATCCACGAGTCCGTCGGCCTCGTCGCGCAGCTCGTCTGCGACGGCCAGCGGGTGATCTGCTTCGCGCCCGGCCGCCAGCTCGTGGAGCTGATCCTGCGCGGCGTGCGCGACGAGCTCACCCGCCGCCAGCCGGCGCTCGCCGATCGCGTGGAGCCCTACCGCGCGGGCTACCCGCCCGAGGTGCGCCGCCAGATCGAGCAGCGCCTGGCCGGCGGCGATCTGCGCGCGGTGATCGCGACCAACGCGCTCGAACTCGGCATCGACATCGGCGACCTCGACTGCGCCGTCGTCGTCGGCTTCCCGGGCTCGGTCGCCGCGCTGCGTCAGGAGTGGGGTCGGGCCGGCCGGCGGCAGCGCGGGCTGGGCGTGCTGGTGCTCGGGGACGACGCCCTCGACCAGTGGTTCGCGCGGCATCCGCAGGCGCTGCTCGACCGACCCGTCGAGGCGATCGCGCTCGATCCGGGCAACCCCGAGATCCGCGTGGCGCACCTCGCCTGCGCGGCCGCCGAGGCCGCGGTCTCGGCCCGGGACGAGCACATCCTCGGCGTGCACGTCGTCGAGGACGGGGAGGCGCTGATCGAGCTGAACCCCGACGACTTCGCGATGACGCCCGCCGGCCTGATCTGGACCGGGCTCGACGACCCCGCCACGCGCGTGTCCCTGCGCAGCTCGGGCTCCGAGGTGGTGACGATCGTCGACGGCGAGAGCGGGCGTGTGCTCGGCGACGTCGAGCAGGACCGGGCCCCGCGCAGCGTGCACCCGGGCGCGGTGCACCTCAACCTCGGCGAGCGCTACCTCGTGACGTCGCTCGACCTGCGCGAGGGCACCGCCCTGGTCGAGCCGTTCCGCGGCGACTGGTTCACGGTGCCGCGCGCCGACTCGACGGTGGCGCTCGACGCCGCAGAGGCCGAGGAGTGGCTGGGCAACTGGCGCTGCCACCTCGGGGAGGCCGAGATCGCCACGCGCGTGACCGGCTACCAGCGCCGTCGCGCCGACGACCTCTCCGTCATCGACAGCCGCACCCTCGACCTGCCGGAGCGGCGCTACCGCAGCATGGCGCTCTGGCTCACGCGCCCGCCAACGGACGACGAGCCGACGCTCGGCGGACTGCACGCGGTCGAGCACCTGCTCGCGGCGGCGCTGCCGCTGGCCGTGCCCAGCGACGCGGGCGACATCAGCGGCCTCTCGACGATCCTCCACCCCGACACGACGACGCCGACGATCGTGCTCCACGAGACGCGGCCCGGCGGCGCGGGCATCGTGCGCACGGCCTTCCCGCTGCTCGCGCGCATCGCCGCGGCCGCGCGGTCGATCGTCGACGACTGCCCCTGCGAGACCGGCTGCCCCGCCTGCATCCAGAGCTTCTCGTGCCCGTCGCTGAACGAGCCGCTCGACAAGGCGATGGCGCGCGTGCTGCTCGCCGAGCTCGCCGGCTGAGCTACCAGGCGCCGGCCCACGACTCGCGCCGCGGGTCGGCCCAGGCCGAGACGAGCCCGCTGGCGCGATCCACCTCGGCCGCGCAGATGCTGCCGAACAGGCCGTCGCCCGGCTCGGCGTCGACGACCTCGTGCCCGAGGTCGGCGAGCCCGGCACGGAGCGCGGGGTCGATGTCCCGCTCGACGTGGAGGAGGTCGTCGACGATGCGCCAACGCGGGCGCTCCGTCGCCTCGGTCAGGTCGACGCCCTCGTCGAGGTGCGCGAGCAGCACCTGGAGGAGCGCCTGCACCTGCCCGTCCGCGCTCGGCGTGGAGATCCCGACGACGCGATCGCCGTCGACCACCATCGCCGGCGACAGCGTGTGGACCGGGCGCTTGCCACCCGCCGGCGCGTTCGGCGACGCCGGATCGCGCGAGAACGACAGCAGGCGGTCGTTGAGGAAGAAGCCGCCCTCCGGCACCCACGTCGCGCAGCCGAAGCTGTCGAAGACGCTGATCAGCATGGACACGACGGTGCCGTCGCGATCGGCGACCGTCACGGACGTCGTGTGGTTGTAGCCCTTGGCGTGGTCGGCCCGGCTCGCGCGCGCGGCGATCGGGATGGCGTCGGCCAGCGCCATCAGCTCCTCGTCGGCGCCCTCCTGGGTGATGCGGTCGCGATACGCGAACGCGCCGGCCATCGCCTCGACCGCACGGTGCTGCGCGACCGCGGAGCCGTCGGACCGCTCCTCGGCGGCGAGCCGTCGCAGCGCCATCGTGAGCAGCATCGCCTGCGACGACGGGGGCTGGGCCAGCACCGTCACGCCCCGGTAGTCGGTGGCGACCGGC
>JBPCSR010000097.1:0-19815 GCA_051006935.1 Gaiellales bacterium | reverse complement strand
CCACGAGGCCGAGCTCGGCGGGCGGCTCGATGCGACGCGCGACGGCAGGATCGCCGGCTGCGATCGTGACGCCGCCGAGCACGCTCGCCGCGACGTTGTCGGGGTGCCCCTCGATGGCGGAAGCGCGCAGGATCAGGCTGGCCGCGTCGATCGCGGTGCCGCGCAGCACGTCGGCGGCCGCCAGCGCCGCCACGATCGCCGCCGCCGACGAGCCGCAGCCCGCGCCGAGCGGGATCTCGTTGGTGATCGCGATCTCGAGGTCGTCGCCGTGCTCGTCGAGCTCGGCCAGCAGCGTCGCGACGACGAGGTTCGACGCGTCGGCCGGCAGCGCGTCGGCGCCCTCGCCCTCGATCCGCACGACGAGCGGGCCCGGGCGGCGCTCCACCTCGACGCGGAGCCGGAACGGCAGCGCGATCGCGAGGCAGTCGTAGCCGGGGCCGAGGTTCGCGGACGAGCCGGGGACGTCGACGGTGATGCGGGAGGCGGGCACCGCGCGGAGCCTAGAGGATCGGCCGCTCCGCTCCGCTGCTTCGGACCACCCGCAGCGAGTATTCACATCGCGCCGCCGAGGCACTAGAGTCACCGGCATGGCTCCGCACGGCCGGGGCCGGGAGGAGGAACCCCGATGGCAGAGACCATCACCGTGACCGTCAACGGCACGGCCCATACCGCGGAGGTCGAGCCCCGCACCCTGCTCGTGCACTTCCTGCGCGAGCAGCTCAACCTGACGGGCACGCACATCGGCTGCGACACGTCGACGTGCGGCTGCTGCACCGTGCACCTCGACGGCGACGCCGTCCTGTCGTGCTCCACGCTCGCCGTCCAGTGCGACGGCCGCGCGGTGCGCACGGTCGAGGGCCTCCAGGCCGAGGACGGGACGCTGCACCCGATCCAGCAGGCCTTCCACGAGAACCACGGCCTCCAGTGCGGCTACTGCACGCCCGGGATGATGATGGCCGCCGTCGGCATCATCGAGCAGAACCCCGGCGCCTCCGACGAGGAGATCCGCACCGCGCTCGAGGGGAACCTCTGCCGCTGCACCGGCTACCAGAACATCGTCGCGAGCGTCCGCGCCGCGGCCGACCAGATGGCGAGGAGCTGACCATGGCCGTCGACTACACGACGCAGGCGTCGGGCGGCATCGGCGACGCCGTGCTGCGCAAGGAGGACCGCAAGTTCGTCACCGGCGAGGGCCGCTACACCGACGACCTCAAGCTGCCCGGCATGCTGCACGCCGTGTTCGTGCGCTCGCCGTTCGGCCACGCCAAGGTCAACTCCATCGACGCGTCCGCCGCGCTCGCGCTCGACGGCGTGCACGCCGTGCTCACCCACGCCACGCTCCCGGTCGAGACGGGCGTGCTGTCGGCGTCGAATCCGCCCGGCAGCGACGTGCGCCAGCCCGAGCAGCCCGTCCTCGCCAAGGACGAGGTGCGCTACGTCGGCGAGCCCGTCGCGATGGTGATCGCCGACGACCGCTACATCGCCCGCGACGCGGCCGACCTCGTGATGGTCGACTACGACCCCCTCCCGGTCGTGGTCGACGCCGAGCAGGCCCTGCAGGACGGCGCGCCGCTCGTGCACTCCGAGTACCCGGACAACCGCGCGGCGACGATCAAGCACGAGACCGAGGGCTTCGAGGACGCCATGAAGAAGGCGTCGAAGGTGATCGAGCTGCGCGTCGACAACCAGCGCCTCACGCCGATGCCGATGGAGACCCGCGGGTGCATCGGCGACTGGCAGGACGCGACCGGCGAGGTGACGCTCTACACCTCGACGCAGGTCGCGCACTTCGTGCGCACGTTCACCAGCATCGTCTGCGGCACGTCGGAGGCGAAGGTGCGCGTGGTCGCCCCCGACGTCGGCGGCGGCTTCGGCGCCAAGCTCAACACGTATCGCGAGGAGTTCGCGGTCTGCGCCGCGTCGCACGCCGTCGGGCGCCCGGTCAAGTGGATCGAGGATCGCTCCGAGAGCACGATGGCCACGATCCACGGCCGCGCGCAGGTCCAGTACTACGAGGCCGGCGTCGACGATGCCGGCAGGATCGTCGCGCTGCGCTTCACGGCGTTCCAGAACAACGGGGCGTACCACCAGCTCCTGACGCCGTCGATCTCGCACCTCACGGTCTTCATGGTGCCCGGGTGCTACGACATCCAGGACATCTCGATCACCATGAACCAGGCGTTCACGAACACGACGCCGACCGACGCCTACCGCGGAGCGGGCCGCCCGGAGGCGACGCACGGCATCGAGCGCCTGATGGATGTGATCGCCGATGACCTCGGGATGGACCCCGCCGAGGTGCGCCGCGTCAACTTCATCAAGAGCGAGCAGTTCCCGTACAGCTCGTCGACGGGGCTGATCTACGACTCCGGCGAGTACCACAGCACGCTCGACAAGGCGCTCGAGCTGGCCGACTACAAGGGCTTCGCCAAGCGCAAGGCCGAGAGCGAGAAGCACGGCCGCTACCGCGGCATCGGCCTCTCGTCGTACGTGGAGGTATGCGGCCTCGCGCCGAGCGCCGTGACCGCGGCGATCGGCATCGGCGCGCCGGGCTGGGAGCACTCCACCGTGCGCCTCCACCCGACGGGCAAGGCGACCGTCATCACCGGCACATCGCCGCACGGCCAGGGGCACGCGACCAGCTGGTCGCAGATCACCCAGACCGAGCTCGGCATCCCGTTCGACGACGTCGAGGTGATCCACGGCGACACGGCGTTCCAGCCGTACGGCCTCGGCACCTACGGGTCGCGCTCGCTCGCCGTCGGCGGCGTGGCGCTCTACCGGTCGCTCGGCAAGGTCCGCGAGAAGGCCCGCGAGGTCGCGGCGCACCTGCTCGAGTGCTCGATCGACGACCTCGAGTGGACCGGCACGGCCTGGCAGGTGAAGGGCTCGCCGGACCGCGCCAAGACGATCCAGGAGCTCGCCGGCGCCGCCTGGGCCGCGAACTCCATGCCGGAGGGCATCGAGCCGGTGCTCGAGGCGACGACGTTCCACGATCCGCCGAACTTCACGTTCCCGTTCGGCACGCACGTGTGCGAGGTCGAGATCGACCCGGACACGGGCCGCGTCGAGATCGTCAACTACGTCGCGGTCGACGACTGCGGCAACGTCATCAACCCGATGATCGTCGACGGGCAGGTGCACGGCGGCATCGTCCAGGCGATCGGACAGGCGCTCTTCGAGGAGACCGTCTACTCGGAGGACGGCCAGCTGCTCACCGGCAACCTGGTCGACTACCTCGTGCCGAGCGCGGCGGACGTCCCCGAGATGACGCTCGCCCGCACGACGACCCCGTCGCCGTCGAACCCGATGGGCGTCAAGGGCATCGGCGAGGCCGGCACGATCGGCGCCTCGCCGGCGATCGTCAACGCGGCGGTCGACGCCCTCTCGGGTCTCGGCGTCCGGCACATCGACATGCCGATGCAGCCCGGCCGTATCTGGAACGTCATGCAGGAGGCGAAGTCGTGATCCCGTCCGTGCTCGAGTACACCAAGGCCTCGTCGATCGACGAGGCGATCGCCGCCGTCGCGGCGGGCGCCCGGCCCATCTCGGGCGGGCAGTCGCTGATGCCGATGATGCGCCTGCGCCTCGCGGCGCCCGAGGCGATCGTCGACCTCGGCGGCATCCCCGAGCTCGTCGGCATCTGCGAGGACGACGACGAGATCGCCGTCGGCGCCATGACGACGCACCGCGCGGTCTCGATCGATCCGCTGATCCGCGCGCACGCGGGGCTCGTCAGCGACGCCGCCGGCGGCATCGGCAGCCCGCAGGTGCGCAACCGCGGCACGATCGGCGGCTCGCTCGGGCACGCCGACCCGCACAGCGACATGCCCGCCACGCTGGTCGCGGCGGGCGCGTCCGTGATCGCGCGGGGGCCGAAGGGTGAGCGCCGCATCGCCGTGGAGGACCTGATCGAGACGTACCTCACGACATCGCTCGCCGAGGACGAGATCATCACGCAGGTCCGCATCCCGAAGAACGACGACAAGTCGGCGTACGCGAAGTTCCATCGCCGCGCGATCGACTGGACGATCGTCGGCGTCGGCGTGTGCATCGGCGCCGACGGCGTGCGCGCCGCCGCGACGGGCGTCGCGGACAAGCCGGTGCGCCTCGCCGCCTTCGAGGCCGTCCTCAACGGGGGCGGCTCGATCGACGACGCGGTCGCCAAGGCCGCGGAGGGCATCGAGCCCCACGGCGACCTCGACGGCTCGGCCGAGTACAAGAAGCACCTGGTCGGCGTCCTCGCCGCCCGCGCGCACGCGCAGGCCAGCAGCCGCTAGGAAGGGAGGGGGGTCGGGCTCCGGCCCGACCCCCTACCATTGCCGGGAACCCGAGTTCCGCGGAGGACCCCCCCATGCTGGAAGGCAAGCTCGCTCTCATCGCCGGTGTCGCGAACAAGCGCTCGATCGCGTGGGGCATCGCCGAGGAGCTGCACCGCCAGGGTGCCAAGCTCGCCTTCACCTACCAGGGGGAGCGCGTCGAGAAGAACGTGCGCGAGCTCGCCGCGTCGGTCGGCTCCGACCTCTGCGTCGAGATGGACGCGCGCGACGACGCGTCGATCAAGGCCGCCTTCGACGCCGCGGTCGGCGGTCTCGGCGGTCTCGACCTGCTCGTGCACTCGATCGCCTTCGCGCAGGCGCACGACCTGCAGCAGCGGTTCATCGAGACGAAGCGCGAGGACTTCTGGCTGGCCGTCGACGTGTCGGCGTACTCGCTCGTGGCGATGGCCCGCGAGGCCGAGCCGCACATGGAGAAGCGGGGCGGCGGGTCGATCGTGACGATGACGTACCTCGGCGGCGAGCGCGCGGTGCCCGGCTACAACGTGATGGGCGTCGCCAAGTCCGCGCTCGACTCGAGCATGCGCTACCTCGCGGCCGACCTCGGCCCCAAGAACATCCGCGTCAACGCCGTCTCAGCGGGACCGGTGCGCACCCTCGCCGGCCGCTCGATCCCGGGCTTCACCGTGATGGAGGAGCTCGTCATGGAGCGCTCCCCGCTCAAGCGCAACGTGGACCAGGCCGACGTCGGCAAGGCCGCCGCGTACCTGCTCGCCGCCGAGAACGTGACCGGCACGGTCGCCTACGTCGACTCGGGCTACCACGCGATGGGGCTCTGAGCGGACGCCGCACCCGCGCGGCCGTGACGTCCGCCGTGCGTGTCCTCGTCCGGATCGACGCGCGACCGCCTAGCTGACGGTGAACGACCCGGTCATCTGCGTCGCATGCGGCTGGCAGAAGTAGGTCCATACGCCGGGCGTCAAGTCGACCGTGGCGGTCTTCGTACCGGTGAACGGCACGTCCGTGATCTGCGTCAGCGTTCCGTCGGGAGCCTTGAGCGTGAAGTCGTGCGTGGCCGCCTGGTCGCTCACCACGAGCGAGTAGGCGCCGGCCTTCAATGCCGAGACGGTCCGGCCATCCTGCTTCAGCACGATCGTGAAGCCAGGCCCGACGGCGCCGACGAGATCGGTGCTGCTCTGGGTCCCGGGCTGCTGCGCGGTCGTCGACGTCCCCGTGGTGCTCCCGGCGCCACCGCACGCGGCGACGAACATGACGACCGGGAACAGCAGCAGGAGGAGTGGAGCACGGCGGGACATCGAGTCAAGTGTCGGCGTCCGCGGTGCCCCGTCGTCAGCGGATCTCTGCGCGTCGAGTGCGGGACTCCCGCGCCGCCTGCACGCACCCCTGCGCAAATCGTGCAGTTTTGGACCCGGGTCCAGAATTGCATGAAACGTGCAGGTCCGCGCTGCCGTTCGGCGCGGCTGCGCCCGCTAGAAGAGCGTGGGATCTTGTTCCGTACCGGCGTAGAGCGCGGCGACGTCCAGGACCACGCACTCCACGTCGCGGCGCTCGGCGAGCTTGCGGGCCTGCGGCGCGAACTCGGGCGCGACGACGAGGGCGCGGGCGCCCGCGTAGGCGGCGTCCTTCTCGATGTGCTCGCGGTAGCGGACGACCTGCTCCACCGCGGCGACGACGGCCTTCACGCGCTTCACCTCGACCAGCACGATGCGGCCGTCGGCGTCCTTGGCCAGGAAGTCGACGGGGCCGACGTCGGTCGAGCGCTCGCGCTCGAGGATCTCGAGGCCCTCCTCGATCAGGTGCGGCGAGCGCTCCAGCAGCGCGTGCAGCTCGAGCTCGCGGCCCTCGCGCTCCAGCACGGCGTTGTCCTCGAGGCCGTGCGCGTTGTCCGCGATCACCTGCTCGACCTCGATCATCAGCGTCTCGCCCGTCTCGGGGCGGCGGATCGTGATCAGACCATCCTCCTCCGTCATCGCCGTCGGACCCGACATGTAGTTGATCGGCTTGAAGCCCTTCGGCCCGTGCACGCAGACGGAGCCGTCGTCCTTGAAGATGATGATGCGGTCGCCGCTCGCGAGGCGCGTGGTGAGGCGGCCCGAGTACCCGATCGAGCAGCGGGCGACGAGCACGCGCATGCGCTACCCGCGCGAGCCGTAGTTCTTCGCGGCGTAGTCGGCGAAGGCCTCGCCGCTCTTGATCGCCTCCCACCAGGTGCGGTTCTCGCGGAACCACTCGACGGTCAGCGCGAGGCCGGTGTCGAAGTCGGTCTTGCGCTCCCAGCCGATGCCGCGCAGCTTCGAGCAGTCGAGCGCGTAGCGGCGGTCGTGGCCCGGGCGGTCGGCGACGCTCTTCAGCGAGTTCGGATCCGCGCCGGTCAACTCGATGATCTTGCGGGCCGTCTCGATGTTCGGCACCTCGTGCTCGGCGCCGACGTTGTACGCCTCGCCGGCCTGGCCCTCGTGGAAGACGATGTCGATCGCTGCGCAGTGGTCCTCGACGAAGAGCATCTCGCGCACCTGCATGCCGTCGCCGTAGAGCGGGAGGTCCTTGCCGTCGAACGCGTTCGTCGTGAACAGCGGGATCAGCTTCTCGGGGAACTGGTACGGGCCGTACGTGTTCGAGCCGCGCGTGATCGAGGCGTTGAGGCCGAACGTGCGCGCGTACGACAGCACGAGCAGGTCGCCCGCGGCCTTCGACGCGGCGTACGGGCTCGAGCCGTGCAGCGGGTCGCCCTCCTGCGAGCGGTGCGGCGCGTCGACGTCGCCGTAGACCTCGTCGGTCGAGACCTGGAGGTAGCGGAGGTCGTGCTGGCGCGCCGCGTCGAGCAGGCGCTTCGTGCCGATCACGTTCGTCGTGATGAACTCGTCGCCGCCCATGATCGAGCGGTCCACGTGGCTCTCGGCGGCGACGTTGATGATGCCGCTGCAGCCCTCGACGGCGCGCGCGACGTCGTCGGCGCTGCTGATGTCGCCGTGGACGAACGTGTAGCGCGCGTCATCCTCGATGTCGCGGACGTTCTCGGGGCGGCCCGCATACGTGAGCAGGTCGATGTTGACGACGTGCAGATCGGCGTGCTCGCGCAGCAGGCGCCGCACGAGGTGCGAGCCGATGAAGCCGCAGCCGCCGGTGACCAGGATCTTCCTCATGCCGTGAATCCTCTCATGCAGGCCTCCACGCCCGCCTCCCACGGGGGCATGACGGGCGTGTCGTCGTACGCGGACGCGAGCGCGGAGTTGGCCGGGCGCCGCGCGGGGGTGGGGAACTCGTCGCTCGTCGCGCCCTCGACCGTCGTCGCGCTGCCGACCGCGGCGAGCACGGCCTCGGCCCAGGCGCGGCGCGTGGCGGCGCCCGAGCCCGCGATGTGGCGGATGCCCGGCGGCACGCGGTCGGGAAGCGCGATCAGGAGCGGCGCGAGGTGCCCGGCGTAGGTGGGGCTGCCGATCTGGTCCTCGACGACGCGCAGCACGTCGCGCGTCTCGGCGAGGCGCAGGATCAGCCGCGGGAAGTTCTGGCCCTCCTCGTCGTAGACCCACGCCGTGCGCACGACCCACGTGCCCGCGGGGTGCGCCTCGAGCGCGGCACGCTCGCCGAGCAGCTTCGTCTCGCCGTAGAACGAGAGCGGGGCGACGGGATCGGACTCGACGTACGGCGCGCCCTTGTCGCCGTCGAACACGAAGTCGGTCGAGAGCGTCACGAGCCGCGCGCCGACCGCCTTGGCGGCCTCGGCCACGAAGCGGTTCGCGTCGACGTTCACGCGCGTCGCGCCCTCGCGGTCACCCTCCGCGCCGTCGACGTCGGTCCAGGCGGCGGCGTGGAGGATCAGTTCGGGCCGGTGCTCCTCGACGGCCGCGCGCACCGCGGCGGCGTCGGTCACGTCGAGGTCGGCGCGGCGCAGCCCGACGCCGCGGTCGCCGAGCTCTCGGAGGGCGGCGCGGCCGACCTGGCCGCCGGCGCCCGTCACCAGCACCGTCATGCGTCCGTCACGTCCCGCGCCGACAGGATCGGGGTGTCCGTCGACCAGAGGTGCAGCACGCGCTCGTCGTTCCACGGGAACGTGTTCTCGTCGTCCGGGTTGTACTCGTGCGTGACGTGGTAGCAGAAGAGGCAGTCCGTCAGCGACTCGTAGCCGTGCGCCGTGCGGCCCGGCACGTAGACCGCGGCCGGGTTCTCCTCGCCGATGTCGATGCTCCACGCGGTGCCGTGCGTCGGCGAATCCTCGCGACGGTCGAACAGCACGACGCGGACCATCCCGTGCGCGCAGAAGAAGAGGTCGTCCTGGCCGAGCTCGTGGAAGTGCAGGCCGCGGATCACGCCCTGGCGCGAGTAGACGATGTTCGTCTGCATGCTCGGCTTGCCGCCGAGCTCGCGGAACCACGACTCCTTGCGCGCCTCGAGGAACCAGCCGCGCGCGTCCTCGTGCCTCGTCAGCGGGACGACGAGCGCGCCGTCGATCGGCGTGGGCTGGGGCGTCGGGCTCACAGGATCTCGATGCGCGAGCCGTCGCCGACGAGCAGGCGGTTCGCGGAGCGGATGGCGTCGGAGCGGCGGATCTGGCAGTCGGCGCCGATCAGCGAGTCCTCGATGCGCGTCTCGATGCCGACGATGCTGGAGCGCTCGAGCAGGATCGCGTGCTCCATTTCGGCGCGCTCGACGTGCGCGTCCTCGGAGATCGCGCTGTACGGCCCGATGTACGCGTCGCGCACCGTCGCGCCCGAGCAGATCACGACCGGCCCGCGGATGTGGCAGCGCTCGACGGTCGCGCCCTCCTGGATCACGACGCGGCCCTCGAGCTTCGTGTCGATGACCTCGCCCCGGATGTCGGTCTCGAGCGCGTCGAGGACGAGGCGGTTGGCCTCGAGCATGTCGGCGAGCTGGCCCGTGTCCTTCCACCAGCCGGTGACGACGTGCGGTTCGACGCGCAGGCCTGCATCGACCATGCCCTGGATCGCGTCGGTGATCTCGAGCTCGCCGCGCCACGACGGCTCGAGCGTGCGGGCCGCGTCGAAGACGGCGCTCGTGAAGAGGTAGACGCCGACGAGCGCGAGGTCGCTCTTGGGCTCCTTCGGCTTCTCGACGAGGCGCGTGACGGCGCCGCTCTCGTCGAGCTCGGCGACGCCGTACTCGGACGGGTTCGGCACGTGCTGGAGCAGGATCATCGCGTCGGCGTCGCCGGCGCGGAACTCGTCGACGAAGCCGGCTACGCCGTCGCGCAGCAGGTTGTCGCCGAGATACATGCAGAAGGCGCTGTCGCCGATGAACTCCTCGGCGGTGAGGACGGCGTGCGCGAGCCCGCGCGGCGCGTCCTGCGGGATGAAGGTCACCTCGACGCCGAACTGCGAGCCGTCGCCGACGGCCTCGCGGATCTCGTCGCCCGTGTCGCCGATGATGATGCCGACCTGCGTGATGCCGGCGGCGGCCATCGCCTCGAGCCCGTAGAACAGGACCGGCTTGCCGGCGACGGGCACGAGCTGCTTGGCGCGCGTGTGGGTGATCGGGCGCAGGCGCGTGCCGGCACCGCCCGAGAGGACGAGTCCCTTGATCTCCATCGGGCGCAGCCTACAGGGCTGGGGTGGGCGGTGGCGCCAGCCGGGGCGCTACGCGCCGCCCGTGGGCATCAGCACGGCGAGCAGGTGCTCGATGCCCTCGAGGTGCTCGCGCATCGCCACCCGGGCGGCGTCGCGATCGCGGGCCTCCAGCGCGGCGAGGATGCGCCGGTGCTGGGCCTGCGAGTTGATCATCGACTCCTCCGAGCGCGGCACCGCGTTGAGCACGTCGCTGAGCGCCGCCTGCGCGTCGGTGACCGAGGTGACGAGGTCGGTGGTCCCGGCGATGCCGGCCAGCATGATGTGGAAGCGCGAGTCGAGCCCGCGGTACGTGCCGTAGTCGGAGAGGTGGTAGCCGCCCATCTCGTCGACGAGCTCGGCGAGGCGCTCGCGGTCGGCGGGCGTGGAGCGCTCGGCGGCGAGCTCGGCCGCGCCCATCTCGAGCACGCGGCGGTAGCGCAGGAGCGCCGCGAGCTCCGCGCCGCGCAGGTCGCGCACGCCGTCCTCGGGCGGGCGGGCGTCGTCGGACGGCAGCGTCTCGCTGACGAACGTGCCGCCGCCGCGCCCGCGCCGCGCCTCGAGGTAGCCCGACTCCTGCAGCACGCGCAGGGCCTCGCGCACGGTCGAGCGCGAGAGCGCGAGCAGCTGGGCGAGGTCGCGTTCGCTCGGCAGCTGCTCACCCGGCGCGAGCAGGCCCATGCGGATCGCGCGGCCGAGCCGCTCGACGGTCTGCTCGAAGGCGTTCGCCGTGCGCACCGGCGCGAAGACGCCCGCGAGCTCGTCCGCGATCGGGTGCTCGGTCCCCTCGGTCATCGTGCTCGACGCTACCAGACGACCCGCGTCAGATCTCCGTCGCGGTCGAGAGGTGGTCGGTCGCGCCGAGGCGGTGGAGCTCTGCGCGACGGCGGCCGTGGCGGTCGACGCGCACGACGACGTCAGTGAGGCTCGCGTTGCCGACGAACAGGGAGAACGAGTCGGGCGCGTCGGGCGGGATCCGCATCGTCCAGCGCAGGATCCCCTGCGTCGTGCCCGCGTGGGAGACCACGAGCGGGAGCCCGCCGGCCTCCCAGATCGTCTCGGCCGCCTCGCCCGTCCGCCGCCAGAACGCGCCGATCGTCTCGCCGTCCCAGGCCGCGTCGTGCGGATGCCAGATGTCGTCGTACGGCGCGTGCTCGATCATCTCGGCGAGTGTGAACGGGCTCAGCGCGCCGCTGCCGAACTCCATCAGCCGCTCGTCGGTCTCGACGGGCAGGCCGAGCGCCTCGGCGCACGCGGCGGCGGTCTGCTGGGCGCGCACCGCCGGGCTCGCGACGATGCGGTCGGGGCGCGGCGAGCGCGCGGCGACGGCGGCGCCGAGGTCGCGGGCCTGCGCGAGGCCGATCTCGGTGAGCGGGTCCTCCGCCGTCCAGCGGTGGTCCGGCCCGCTCGTGGCCTGGCCGTGGCGGGCGAGCAGGAGCGGCGTGCGCATCAGCCGTCCCCGCGCCCGGCGAGCGACGGCGCGAGCGCGATCGCCGCGGCCACGAGCAGGCCGGCCAGCGGGTAGACGAAGCCCGAGGTCTGGAAGTAGCGCGCGACCCACGCCAGCACGAGGAACGACAGCGCGAAGCCCAGCGCGGCGCGCCACGGCTCGGGCGCGCGCCACTGGCGGCGCAGCAGCAGCGCGGTCAGCGGCAGCCACAGCACGAGCGCGAGCAGGAGGAACGGGTACGCGCCGTCGCGGTCCACGAGGTGGAGGTCGACGAGGATGCCGCTCAGCCCGTAGCCGACGATGCGGTACGCGCTGGTGCCGTAGACGAGCGTGTCGTCGATGAACGCGCCCGGGCCCCAGGCGAGGAACGGCAGCGTGACGAGGGCGGCGACGCCGACGAGCCACGCGCCGGCGCGCACGAGCGCCGCGCGGCCGCCGGCCTGCCAGGCGGCGACGGCGAGGAACGGGATCGCGACGAAGGCGTACTGCTTCTCCACCAGCGCGAGCGCGACGAGCGCCCCCGTCCAGCCCCAGCGCCCGCGCAGCGCGAGCGCGAACGCGAGCACGAGCGCCAGCACGACGGGCGCGTCGAGGATGCCGAACCACGTGCTGCGCAGGAGCAGCGGGTTGGCGGCGAGCAGCGCGCCGACCCCGAGGCGCAGCTCGAGCGGCCCGGGCAGGAGCAGGGCCGCGGGCACGAGCGCGAGCGCGAACAGGAGCAGCAGCACGCGCACGTCGCCGAGCGGGCCGGGGAGCGACGCGCTGACGGCGCCGAGCAGCGGCAGGCCGGGGAAGTAGGCGAGGTGCTTGAGCGCGACCGTCTCCACGCGCCCGTCGGTGACGGGCGTGCCGTCGAGGGAGTAGAAGCGCTCGAGGCCCGTGCCCGTGTAGTCGAAGCCGTACGGGTCGTCGCCGTGGACGATGCGGCTGCCGGCGAGCTCTACCTGGTAGGCGGCGTCGTTCGTGTGGAACCACGGTGCCGTGCCCTCGCGCAGGCCCACCTGGAGCAGCGTCGCGGGGACGAGCAGCGCGACCACGATGCCCGCCGTGGCGACGACGAGCAGGATGCGGCGCAGCGGCTCGCGGGCGGGCAGGACGATCGCGAGCACGGCGACGAGTACGCCGGCGAGCAGCGCGGGCGCGCGCACGATGCCGAGGTCCCAATGGCCGTCAGCCGCCCGCACGAGCGGGCCGAGCAGACCGCCCGTCTCGGCCTTCGGCGCGACGAAGGCCCACGCGTCGACGCCGAGCCACGGCACGTCGATCAGCACGAGGCCGATCAGCACGCCGAGCAGCGCGAGGCCGAGGCGGTCGCGCGACGCCGTCACGCCGGCCGCCTCGCGATCCAGTCGCCCGAGATCGGCTCGGGGGCGAGCGGGAAGGCGCCCGCCGCCGCGGCGAGCATCGCCGCGATCACCCACATCGCCGGGTCGGCGAAGAAGTTGTCGTAGAACAGCGCGTGGGCCAGGATCGTCGCGAACAGCGCGGCGAGGATGATGTGCGTCGGGCGGTCCGCGTCGGGGCGGCGGTGGCGGATCGCGTGCAGCACCGACCACAGGAACGCGAGCAGCGCGAGCGCGCCGATGATGCCGAGCTCGGCGGCCGTGCCCGCGAGCACGTTGTGCGGCGCCGCCTTGCGCTTGTCGGTCGCCGCGGCGAACGCGCCGAGGCCGGAGCCCTCGATCGGGTGCGCCTCGAACAGGTTGATCGACCGCTGCACGAGGCCGAGCCGCGCGCTCGACGCCTTCTGCGCCGGCTCGTGCAGCAGGTGCCGGCCCTGCGGCGTCGCGAGCGCGCCGATCGCGACGATCGCGACGATCGCCCCGATCGCGATGACCGCCTTCCAGCGCCACACCACGCAGGCGATCACGAGGACGCCGATGGACAGCGCGAGCAGCGACGACTGCGAGTACGAGGTGGCGAGTCCGAGGAAGATCGGCACCGCGGCGAGCGCCGCGAGGATCAGGCTGCGCCGCGGCGGCGCCAGCGCCAGCAGGCCCGCGATCGTGACCAGCGCGAGCGCCTCCACGCGGCCGAACAGGCTCGGGTCGAAGAGCAGCGAGTTGGTGCGGAAGAAGCCGCCGTACGCGTTCGTGCGCATCAGCTTGTCGTTCCAGAAGACCTCGTGCGCGTGCCACTGCCAGAACGCCACGCCGGCGAGGATCACCGCGACGACGATCAGGAGCCACGGCAGCACCTTCGTCAGCGGCGGCAGCGGCGAGAGTGTGCCCGTCAGCGCGGCGAGCAGGCCGAGCGGCAGCGTGAACGCCGCGACGGCGTAGGCCGTCGCCTCGCGGTCGGCCGTCCAGGCGAGGCTCGCGGCGGCGATCACCACGTAGACGGCCAGCGCGTAGCCGACGTAGCCGAGGCGGTTCGGCGGGCTGTCGCCGCGCAGCGAGCGCAGGAGCAGCGCGATCACGCCCGCCGCCAGCACGAGGTAGAGCGGCACGAGGTGGTCCGTGGGGCTCGGCGGGTTGCGCAGCGGGATGCGCAGGCCGATCACCAGCGCGATCGGGGGCACGAGCCACGGGTAGCGCATGAACACCAGCGTGAGCACCGCGAGGGCCACGACGCCGGCGACGACGCCGACGCCGAGCAGCACCGGCCGGTCGAGCAGCGTGTGCGCCTGCGAGGTGCGCGACAGGACGAGCGGCACGCCGCCGGCGCCGGCCAGAACCGCGCCGAGCACGCGCAGCGGCGTCGCCCCGGTCGCGAGCAGGAGCGCGACGCCGAGCGCCGCGACGACGCCCGCGATCGGAATCAGGATCCCATCCACCCGGGGCCAATCATCGCAGACGACGATCAGTCGGGGGTGCCGGCGGCCGTGCGGCGCGACGCCACCAGCAGCCATCCGAACGCACCCGCGAGGCCGATCGCGAGCGAGCCGACGGCGACGTGCAGCAGCGTCAGGTACCACGGCAGCTGCGTGCGCCACTGCCACTCGCCGATCACGATCTGCGCCGTCACGGCAGCCACGAGCGACCACGCCGCGATCGTCACCGGCCGCGGCGGGCGGATCGCGCGCGACAGCACGAGCAGGAGCACCGCGATGAAGACGATGAAGCTCGCCGCGACGCGGACGTGGATGTAGACGGCGTCGAGCAGGTTCCAGAGGCGCGGCACGTGGTCGCTGCCGGGGTGCGTGCCCGACATCGTCGCGACGCCGCCGGAGATGATCGTCGCCCACGCCCATAGCGCCGCGAGCCCGCCCGCCCAGGGCACCCAGGCGGGCGGGCGCGGTTCGAACCCGCCCGTCAGGCCGAAGACCTCGAGCACGATCAGCACCGCGATCAGCAGCACGACGATCGCGAGCAGGAAGTGGCTCATCACCGCGATCGGGTGCAGGCCGACCAGCACGGTGATGCCGCCGAGCGGTCCCTGCGCGAAGGTGAGGATCCCGATCCACAGCGCGCCGCGCCAGAGCCAGCGGCTCGAGCGGCGGATCGAGCGGAACGCGGTGACCGCGAACAGCACCGCGATCACGATCACGATGAACGCCAGCACGCGGTTCGAGAACTCGATCAGCGTGTGGAACTGGAAGGCGGGCGTGGGCCGGCCGTTGCAGAGCGGCCAGTCGGGGCAGCCGAGGCCCGAGTTCGTGACGCGCACGAGCGCGCCCGAGACGATGTTCACGTAGAGCGCGATCAGGGTGATCACGGCGAGCGGCCGGAAGGCGCCCGGGCCGGTGATGCGGGTGAGCAGCGCGCGCACGCGGGCAGTATCGCCGAGGTGGGCGGAATGCCGCGGTGGGCGTGCGCGTTGGAGGGGGCATGCAGGCAGTCGCGACCCTCACCGGCCCCTCGGGCCTGGCCGCGCCCGGGTGGTACGCTCGGAACGTGGCCGACGAGACCGCCCAGGAACCCGCCGTCGATCCCGCCCGGCTGGTCTTCGACGAGCAGGCGCTGGCCCTCGCCGACGACGTCTGGCGCGTGGCGCGCCGTCTGACGCGCGATCCGCAGGCCGCCGAGGACCTCACGCAGGAGGCCTACACCCGAGCGTTCCGCTCGTGGAAGCAGTACGAGCCGGGCACGAACCTCCGCGCCTGGCTCCTGCGCATCGTCCACAACCTCGCGATCGACAACGCGCGCAAGCAGCAGCGCCAGCCGGAGCAGCTCGGCCTCGAGGCCGACGACTACTACCTCTACGACCGCCTCGGCGGCCCGGCCGTCGCCGACGTCGACCGGCTCGTCGAGCGGCTCTCGCCCGGCCCCGTGCTCGACGCGCTCGGCGAGCTGTCGCTGCCGTTCCGCGAGGTCGTCGTCCTCGTCGACCTCGGCGATCTCTCCTACCAGGAGGCCGCCGACGTGCTCGACATCCCCGTCGGCACGGTCATGAGCCGCCTGCACCGCGGACGCCGCGTGCTCAAGAAGGCGCTCGCGGACCACACGGGGGAGGCGCCGGCATGAGCGCGCACGCCCGTTCCGCCGAGTGCACGCACGCCGAGCGCTGCATGCAGTCGTACGTCGATCGCGCGCTCTCGCCCGACGAGGTCGCGATCGTCGAGCAGCACCTCGCCGTGTGCTCGTGCTGCGCCAAGTGCTACGGCCTCGAGGCCGGGGTGCGCACGGTCCTCAAGGACGCGTGCGACGAGCCGTGCCCCGATGCGCTGCGCGCCGAGCTCCGCCGCATCTGCGACGACTGCGACTGCGAGTAGGCTCCTCCCGACCGTCGCGTGACGGCCGATCGGGAGGAGCGCCATGGCCTGGACGCCGAAGACCGCAGCGGACGCCGTCACCACCGTCGGCGTGATCGGCACGGGCGTGATCGGCGGCGGCTGGGCCGCCAAGTTCCTCGCCCAGGGGTACGACGTGATCGCGTGGGATCCCGCACCCGATGCCGTGGAGAAGCTCGCACGCCTGCACGACATCGCCTGGCCGTCGCTCGAGCGCCTCGGCCTCGCGCCCGGCGCCGCGCGCGACCGGCTGCGCATGGCCGCGACGCTTGAGGAGGTCGCCGCCGGGGCCGACGTGATCCAGGAGAGCTGCCCCGAGGTGCTCGAGCTCAAGATCGACATGCTCGGGCGGCTCGACGCGTCCGCGCCCGTCGGCGTGCCGATCCTGTCGAGCACGTCGGGCTACCGCATGACCGACATGGCGGGCCGCGCCGCGCACCCCGAGCGCCTCGTCGTCGGGCACCCGTTCAACCCACCGTACCTCGTGCCGCTCGTCGAGGTCGTCGGCGGCGAGCTGACCGACCCGGCCGTCGTCGACTGGGCGCTCGAGTTCTACACGCGCGCCGGCAAGAAGTCCCTGCGCTGCTCGAACGAGCTGCCCGGCTTCGTCGCCAACCGCCTGCAGGACGCCGTCTGGCGCGAGCTGCTCCACATGGTCGCCAACGACGAGGCGACCGTCGAGGAGTGCGACGTCGCGCTCGTCTACGGCCCCGGTGTGCGCTGGGCGCAGATGGGCGTCGGCCTCACCTTCCACCTGGCCGGCGGCGAGGGCGGGATGGCGCACATGCTCGACCACTTCGGCGACGCGCTGCTCGAGCCGTGGACGCGCCTCGAGGCGCCGCCGCTCACGAAGGAGCTGCGCGACGCGATGGTCGCTGGCTGCGACGAGGAGGCAGCGGGCCGCTCGATCGCCGACCTCCAGCGCCAGCGCGACGCGTTCCTCGTGGATCTCATGGAGCTGCTCGAGCGGCACGCCGCCTGCTGAGGACGATCAGCCGAGCAGCGCGACGTACTCGTCGCCGACGCGCGCGATCACCTCGCTGCCGCGGAAGTGCTCGATCGCGAGCTTCTCCAGGGCGAGCGGCGTGACCGAGGGGCGCTCGGCGCTGGCCGAGGCACGGCGGCGCAGGCGCACGGCGAATGGCGCGGGGTCGTCGAGTCGCGCGTCGAGGACGGCGGTGTCCATCGGCTCGATCAGCTCGACGCCGGCGCGGTGCGCGGCGAGGCGGAAGAGGTCTTCGGGCGTGTCGACGTCCTCGCCGCCCTCGAGCAGGTCGGTCATGTCGACCGCGACGGGCTCGAGCGCCTCGCCGGGGCTGTCGCCGGTGGCGGCGATGCGGTCCCAGTCGGCGCGGGGGATCACCACGGGCGGCGCGGTGCGGTCGTCGTACTGCGCCGTGACGGCGCAGTTGAGGCGGCGATAGGCGGTGAGCACGCGGTCGACGACCGCGGGCGGCACGGCCGGCGCGTCGCCGAGCAGCACGAGCACGGCGTCGACCTCGGCGGGCATGACGTCGAGCGCGAGGCGCAGCGAGGACGACTGGCCCTGCGCGGGCTTCGGATTGCGGATGCACTGGAAGCCGTGCGCCAGGAAGACGGGGAGGAGCTTCGCCGTGTGCGTGCCGACGACGGCGATGCGCAGGCCGGGCGGTGCGATCTCGAGCGCGCGCTCCACGAGCGGGCGGCCCCACCATTCGGCGAGGAGCTTGGGCGACCCGAAGCGCTCGGAGCGGCCGGCGGCGAGGACGACGGTGGCGATCATGCGGCGAGCGCCTCCCAGCGCACCTGCGTCGCGGGGGAGTAGGCCAGCACCCACGCGGCGAGGACGAGCTCGAACGTCTCGCGCACGTCCTCGAGGGTGGGGCGGTCCTGGGCCTCGGCCAGCGCCCTGTCCCAGCGACGCTCCGCCAGCCGGATCAGGTCGCCGATCCCCTCGAGCTCGCCCTCCTCGTCGCGGCACACGGCGGCGGCGAGGCCGAAGTGGCCCACGTGGTCGGGGCGCCGCTGCCAGATCACGGGCAGCATCGCGGTGAGGTAGCCGCCGAGGCGCTGACGGGCGAGGTTGACGACGCGGTCGCGCGGCGCGAGGGGCGCCGACGAGAGCGTCGGGCGCTCGCCGCGCAGCAGCAGGTCGCTGGTGCCGCCGAGGATCGCCGCGCGCGTCGGCATATCGGCGCCCACCTCGCAGAGCACGGCGAGCGTCGCGAAGAGGCTCTCGCGGATCGTGCCGTAAGGCAGGTCGGAGGCCCACACGAGCTGCTCCGGCGGGACGCGCGTGAGCAGGCCGTGGAGGTCGATCGGGCTCCACGCCGACGCGTCGAAGACCACGTTGGGGCGGCCCGCGACCAGCGTGGCGATGCGGTCCTGGTCGACGATCGCCGCGTGCGCGAGGATCAGCGTCGACTCCGGGTTGCGCTCCGCGGCCGTGGCGAGCGCCTCGCCGATCGGCGGCATGCCGCGACCGGCGTGGATCAGGATCGGCAGCCGGTGCTCCGCCGCGATCTTGAAGACGGGGTCGAGGCGCTCGTCGTCGACGCTGAACGCCTGCGCGCGCGGATGCAGCTTGATGCCGCGGGCGCCGGCGGCGATCGCGCGCTGCGCCTCCGCGAGCGGATCGCCCGTCAGGTTGAGGCGGCAGAACGGGACGACGCGCCCGTTCGACGCGGCGCACCACTCGAGCACGCGGTCGTTCGGCACGGTGTAGTTCTCGCCGCGGTCGGGGTCGTGCAGCGGGAACGTCACCGCGCGCTCCACCTTGTGCGCGTCGAGGTGGGCGATCAGCTCGTCGAGCGATTGCGTCATGCCATCCTCGTCGAGGCCGAGGTGCGTGTGCGGATCGATGCGCATCGCGTCGCCGGCGAGGTCGTCGATCAGCGCGTCCATCCGCGCGAAGACGCGCGCGACTTCCTCGTGCAGCTCCATGCCCGCCACTCTATCGGGGGTCAGGCGCCCAGCGCGGCGCGCAGGCCGTCGACGTCGTCGAGCGGTCCCACGGCGGCGAGCACGGCGCGGTCGAGCGCGACGACGCGCCTGCCGATGCGCCGGAGGTCGTCGGGCGTGACCGCCTCGATGCCGCGGATCACCTCGTCGAGGTCGACCCAGCCGTCGTCGAGGAGCTCGCGGCGCAGGCCGAAGAAGATGCGGCCGCTCGGGTCCTCCTGGTTGAGGACGGTGTGGCCGATCAGGTAGCGCTTGGCCTTGGCGATCTCGTCGGCTGGGGTCGGCTCGTCGACCATGCGGCGCAGCTCCTGCGCGATCACCTCGACGGCGAGCGCGGCGCGGTTGATGTCGACGCCCGCCTGCACGGCGAACGAGCCCGTGTCGGTGTAGGCGGCGTTGCGGCCGAAGACGTAGTAGGCGAGCCCGCGGCGCTCACGCACCTCGGTGAAGAGGCGCGACGACATGCCGCCGCCGATCACGGCCTGCCACACCGCCATCGCGTAGCGATCCTCGTCGTTCGAGCGCAGGCCGTCGACGCCGAGCACGATGTGCGCCTGGTCGCCGTCGCGACGCTCGATCGCGAGCACGGGCTCCGTGATCTCCGGGATCACCGTCTCGGGCAGCGGCGGCGTGGCCTCGGCCGGCAGCGCGCCGAAGCGCGCGCGGACGTCGTCGAGCAGGGCGTCGGAGACGTTGCCGCCGAGCCCGATCGCGATCCGCTCCGGCTTGTACCAGGTGCCGAGGTAGTCGAGGAACGTCTGCCGCGTCGCCGCGCGCACGGTCTCCTTCGTGCCGATGATCGGCCGGCCGATCGGCGAGTCGCCGTAGCGCGCCGTGTCGTACACCTGGCCGACGATGTCGCGCGGCGTATCGGTGTACATGTTGATCTCCTCGACG
>JBPCSR010000096.1:0-3467 GCA_051006935.1 Gaiellales bacterium | reverse complement strand
GCGGCGGGCACGAGCGGGTTGCGGTCGCTGAGCGGCTCGGGCGCCTCCTGCACGTGGCGCATGGCGACGTTGACGGCGGTGTCGCCCTCGAACGGCACGCGGCCGGACAGCATCTCGTAGAGCACGATGCCGACGGCGTAGAGGTCGGCGGGCGGGCCGACGGCGAGGCCGCGCGCCTGCTCGGGCGCGAGGTACTGGGCGGTGCCGACGATCGAGCCGGCCTCGGTCATCTCGGTGTCGCCGCCCGCGCTGGCGATGCCGAAGTCGGCGACCTTCACCTTGCCGTCGGGCTGCATCAGGATGTTCTGCGGCTTGACGTCGCGGTGGACGACGCCCTGCTGGTGGGCGACGCGCAGCGCGGCGAGGATCTGCAGGGCGATCGTGATCGCGCGGCGCGGGTCGAGCGGCGACTCGCGGCGGATCAGGTCCTTGAGCGTCTCGCCCTCCACGTACTCCTGGACGATGTACGACATGCCGCCCTGCGACTGGTCGTAGACCTGGACGATGTTCGGGTGGTTGAGGCGCGCGGCGGCGCGGGCCTCGCGCTGGAAGCGCTCGATGAAGTGCGGGTCGTCGCTGTGCCGGTCGGCGAGCACCTTGATCGCGACCTCGCGGTGCAGCGACTCGTCCTGCGCCAGGAACACGCGCGCCATGCCGCCCTGGCCGAGGCGGCGGATGATGCGGTAGCGGCCGTCGAAGAGCGCGCCGTCGGAGGTGTCCATGGGGGTCGTCATGCGTGTCGCCGGGCGGATTGTCTCACGATGTCGGTCCCGTCAGCGCCCGTAGGACGCTCGCGGCGATCGGCGCGGCGACGTCGCCGCCGGTGCCCTCGGTGTCCTCGACCAGCACGGCGAAGGCGAAGCGCGGCGCCTCGGCCGGCGCGAAGCCGATGAACCAGGCGTCGTTCCGGCCCTCGCGGCCGGTCTCGGCGGTGCCCGTCTTGCCGGCCACGTCGAGGCCCGCCACGTTCGCCGCGGTGCCCGTGCCGTCGTCGACGACGTCCTTCATCAGCGTGCGCAGGGTGGCCGCCGTCTCGGTCGTCATGGCGCGGCCGAGGTAGACGGGCGACGGACGGCGCACGACGGAGCCGTCGGGGGCGTGGACCTCGCGCACCGGCTGGGGCTCGACGATCTGCCCGCCGTTGGCGACCGCGGTGGCGACCTCCGCCATCTGCAGCGGCGTCGCGAGGAGGCGCTCCTGGCCGATCGCGAGGCGCGCCACGTCGACGGGCGTGTCGAACGGGACGAGGTTGCCCTGCCGGTTGAAGATCCCGGACGGCAGCGTCTGCTCCGGCGGGTAGTCCCAGGGGAAGCGCCGGAAGAACCCGAACGCGCGCATCGTCGTCTCGAGCTTGTCCTGCCCGAGCGCGATGCCGACCTTGGCGAACGTCGTGTTGATCGAGTGCACGAGCGCGTAGCCGAAGTCGTGCGGCCCGTACGCGTGGCCGCGGAAGTTGCACAGCTTCTGCCCGTCGACGAGGATGCAGCTCGGCCCGGGGAACTGCTGGTCGACGGTGACGGCCTGGTTGTCGAGGGCGCTCGCCGCCGTCGCGACCTTGAAGGTCGAGCCCGGCGGGTAGAGGCCCTGCGTGGCGCGGTTGAGCAGCGGCGACGACGGGTCGGCGAGCGCCTTCTCGAGGCCCGTGTTCGGGTTGTACGTCGGCGTCGACGCCATCACGAGCAGTCCGCCGGTGCTCGGGTCCATCACGACGACGCTGCCGCGGGCGCCGATGCGCGAGAGCTCGTCCATCGCCGCCTGCTGGCCGGCGCTGCTGAGGTTGAGCACGACGTCGTCGCCGCGCACGGTGTCGCCCTTGAGGCGGTCGAACGCGTTGCGCGCGCCCGCCAGGTCGCCCGTGCTGCCGGTCAGCTCGGGGTCGAGCGAGCGCTCGAGGCCGGAGCGGCCCGCCAGCAGCGACGAGTAGCCGACGAGCTGCGCGGCAAGGCCGCCCTCCGGGTAGGTGCGGGAGTAGACCGTGCGGCCGTCGAGCGTCCCGGGGACCGAGCGGGCCAGCACCACGCCGTCGGAGGTGGCGATCGAGCCGCGGTCGATCGCGAGGTCGCGGTAGACCTGGCGCACGTTGGCCTGC
This sequence comes from Gaiellales bacterium, assembly GCA_051006935.1. GTDB lineage: Bacteria > Actinomycetota > Thermoleophilia > Gaiellales > F1-60-MAGs149 > F1-60-MAGs149. The sequence goes on along the minus strand of JBPCSR010000096.1, from coordinate 1,378 downwards.
CGCGCCTCGAGCGACCCGCGGGCCCAGACCTGCCAGTAGGTCGTCATGCCGATCAGCGCGAGCAGGGCGACCGCCAGGACGATGAAGAGGTTCGCGATGCGCTGGTTCACGGGCGCGCCCGATTCGCCCGCTGGGAGACGCAGAGCAGGAGGCCCGCGATCGCGAAGTTCGCCGTCACGCTCGACCCGCCGTACGACACGAACGGCAGCGTCAGGCCGGTCAGCGGCAGGAGCCGGATGACGCCGCCGACGATCACGAACACCTGGAAGGCGACGGCGGTGGCGAGCCCGGCCGCGAGCAGCTTGGAGAAGCCGTCGTCGGCCGTCGTGGCGATGCGGAAGCCGCGCCAGGCGAGCAGGAGGTAGAGCAGGATCACGGCGGCCGCGCCGAGCAGGCCGGTCTCGTTGGCGATCACCGAGTAGATGAAGTCGGTCTGGGCGAAGGGGATGATCGTCCCGCCCGCGCTGTTGAGGATCAGCCCGCGGCCGAAGCCCGCGCCGAGCACGCCGCCGTCGGCGATCGTGTAGATCGACTGCGTGATCTGGTAGCAGCACTGCGCCTGCTCGTCGACCCAGGGGTGCAGCCAGCCGTCGATGCGCGACTGCACGTGCGAGGTGAGCTGCACCGCGCCGAGCGCGCCGACCGCGAACAGCCCGAGGCCCGCGCCCACGTAGAGCAGCCGGCCGATGGCGAGGTAGATCATCGCCAGCGCGATCACGTAGAAGAGCAGCGACGAGCCGAGGTCGTTCATCGCGACGAGCAGCACGAGCGAGATGCCGCAGAGCAGGAGCAGCGGGAGCGCGTGGCGCAGGGCGGGGATGCCGACGCCGAGCACGCGGCGCGTGGGCATGGCCAGCACCTCGCGGCGCTCGCGCAGGTACCCGGCGAGGAACACGACGAGCAGGATCTTGGCGAACTCGCCGGGCTGGATCTGGAGCCCGCCGACGCGGATCCACAGCCGCGCGCCGTTGACCGATGCGCCGAGCGCGATCGTCACGAGCAGCAGCAGCACGGCGACCGCGCCGCACGTGTACTTGAGCTCCTCGAGCCGGCGGATCTCGCGGAAGGCGATCACGACGCCGACGAAGAGCGCGAGGCCGAGCAGCATCCAGACGCCCTGGTCGCGGGCCAGCTGCGGCGAGATGCGGTAGATCTCGATCAGGCCGATCGCCGTCAGCACGGCGGTGATCGGCAGCACGTAGGGGTCCGCGTCGGGCAGTGTGACGCGGACCACGGCGTGGGCGACGAGGTAGGCGAACGCGAACAGGAGCGCCGCGATCAGGGGCGACGACGAGAACGACTGCGCACGGGCGATCTGCACGGCCGCGAAGCCGAGCGTCGTGATCACGACCGCCAGTCCGATCAGTCCGAGCTCGCG
>JBPCSR010000095.1:0-2796 GCA_051006935.1 Gaiellales bacterium | reverse complement strand
TCGCCCGAATCGAGGTCGCGCAGGGTGAGCGAGGCGATCAGCCCCTTCTCGTCGGCGTTGAAGGACGCGACCTCGACGTTCGCGACGACGTCGATCTGCGGGTGCTCGTTGACCTTGTCCTGGAGCAGCTTGGAGCCCGTCAGGCCCTCCTTGCGGGCGAAGATGGTGACGTGCTTCGCGAACTGCGTCAGGAACAGTCCCTCCTCCATGCCCGAATTGCCGCCGCCCACGACGACGACCTCGTCGACCCCGCGGTAGAACGGCCCGTCGCAGGTCGCGCAGAAGTGGATCCCCGCGCCGATCAGGTCGGCCTCGCCCGGGGCGCCGGTGCGTCGGTACTGCGACCCCGTCGCGATCAGCACGGCCCGGGCGCTGAGCAGCTGCCCCGAGCTCGTCATCACCTCGAAGGCGTCGTCCACGGGCTTCACCGAATCGACCGCGACCGATTCGAGCAGCTCCACCCCGTAGCGCTCGGCCTGGCGGGTGAAGCGATCGGCGAGATCGACGCCCTCGACGCCGTCGGGGAAGCCCGGGTAGTTGTCGTACCGCTCGGTGACGCCGGCCTGCCCGCCGAGTGCCGACTTCTCGACGACGATCACGCTCATGTTCTCGCGCGCGGCGTAGATGGCGGTCGTCAGCGCGGCGGGGCCGCCGCCGGCGATCACGAGGTCGTACGTGTCGCGCGCGGCCTCGCGGGTGATGCCGAGCTTGTCGGCGAGCTCGTCGTTCGGCGGCGAGATCAGGAAGCTGCCGTCGGGGAACTGCAGCGTCGGGATGCGGCGCTTGCCGCCGATGATCGCCTCGATCTCCGCCGTCGCCCCCTCGTGCTCCTCGAGGTCGACCCAGTTGAAGGGCACGTGGTGGGCCGTCAGGAACCCGCGCACGCGGCGGCAGTCGGGACACCAGTGGGCGCCGAACACGGTCATCAGCTGCGGATCGCGATCCATGGCGAGCTCCTTCTCCCGCCTACGGCAGGTCGATCGTCAGGGTGAAGTAGATCCATGCGCCCCGGGTGCGCACGACGTCCTCGCCGCGTGCCCCCGCGTACCGCCCAGTGCCGCCGATGATGGCGCGCCGCCACACCTCGCCCGCCTTGAGCGGCGGGCCGGCGGCGTTGAAGTGCCCGGGCGCGTAGAGCGTCTCGTAGATCGCGTCGCCGCCGCCGAAGAAGAGGTTGACCTGGCTCTCGGCCATCGACATGCCGGCGGCGTCGGGGTTCGAGGTGATCATCGTGGTGACGCCGCGCTGGCCGACGCGGCGGCCCGTGCGGGTGTAGAGCGGCGTCGGCATGTACACCACCATGTCGCCGGCGCCCATCGTGCCGTCGCCGGTCATGTCGTCCTGCACCTTTTGCGCCGGCTTGCTCTTGAGCTTCAGCACGACCGTGCGGGCGGCGGCGTCGGCCGTGCCGCACGCGAGCAGCGCGCCGAGCGCGGCGACGGCGATCAGCGGGCACGCGTGGGATCGGCGGGCGCGGCGGCGGACGGCGGCGGGCATGGGCGATTCTTATCACATCGCTTGAAGGGAGTTCAGCATCGTCGGGTCGCCGGCGCACCTGTCGCGCTCCGCACGCGAGCGACTCGCAGCTCGGGCGTCACACGCCGGCGGCCGCGAGCAGCCACAGCACCAGCGCGCCGCCCGCGATCGTCGCGAAGGCGACACGGGCCGAGCCGCCCAGGCGGGCGCCCGGGATCATGTCGCGCGTGGCGAAGTAGATCAGCGTCCCCGCGAAGAAGCCGGCGTAGCCGATCACCCAGCTCTCGCCCACATCCAGCCACCCGCCGACGAAGGCGCCGACGACCGGCGCGATCGCCCCCGCCAGCACCAGCGTCCAGGTGCGCCCCAGCGAGTTGCCGTGGCGGCGCATGATCGCCGCCGTCGTCATGCCGTCGGCGAAGTCGTGCGTGAGCACGGCGATCAGGATCGCGATGCCGATCGCGTCGGAGATCGTGAAGCCGATGCCGATCGCGAGGCCGTCGAGGAACGAGTGCAGGACGAGCGCAGCAGCGCCCACCAGCCCGACGTGCGGGTGCCGGTGCTCCCCGCCCTCGTCGGCGTCGGACGGGTGCGGGCCGATCAGCTCCTCGAGCACGAACATGAGCAGGAAGGCCGCGATCAGGAGCACGTACGGCAGCGGCACGCCGCCGAGGTCGGGTCCCGTGAACGCGCCGAACTCGGGCAGCAGGTGGAAGGCGACGAGGCCCAGCATCGCGCCCGCGGCGAGGCCGTAGACGACGTGCAGGAGGCGTCCCGCGCGCAGCGCGACGAGGCCGCCGAGCACGGTCGTGAAGAACGGCAGGACCTTGAGGAACGCGATCATCGGCAGGGAAGGGTACGGGCGATCGCGGCGATCCCCTGCTCCATCGCCTCACGCGCGCACGGGCGCGCCGCGGCCGCACCCCGCTCGTCGGTCGGCGAACGCCCTAGTCGAGGGCGCCGGCGAACTCCGGCGGGGGCGCGTCGGGCGTCGGCGGGACGATGTCCATCGTCACCTCGTCCGAGCCGTCCTTGCGGTCCACGAGGATCGTCGAGCCGGACTGCATCTGCTGCGCGAGCACGAAGTCGGCCAGCGGGTCCTCGAGGATGCGCTGGATCGCACGGCGCAGCGGGCGGGCGCCCATCGCCGGGTCGTAGCCCTCCTGGACGAGCAGCTCCTTCGCGCCCTCCGTCAGCTCCAGAGCGACCTCGTGCTGCTCGAGCTGCTCGCGCAGCCGGTTGAGCATGAAGTCGACGATGTGCAGGATCTGCTCGCGCGAGAGCTTGTGGAAGACGATGACCTCGTCGATGCGGTTGAGC
>JBPCSR010000094.1:0-5996 GCA_051006935.1 Gaiellales bacterium | reverse complement strand
AGGGCCACGCCGAAGAAGAAGGGCCTGCTCGGCAGGATCCTCGGCAAGGACGACTGATCGACGAGCAGGGGAGCGGAGCCTCGCGCGCCGCTCCTCTGCTACGTTCCCGCCCGTTGCCGCAGGTTGCGGCCCGTCTCAAGGTCAGGCATGTTCGCTGTCATTGCACTCGGTGGAAAGCAGTATCGCGTCACGAAGGGCGAGTACCTCGTCGTCGACCGCCTCGCGGTGGACGAGGGCAAGACGTTCGCGCCTGACGTCGTGCTGGCCTCCGACGGCAAGAAGACGGTGACGACGCCCGCCGACTGCAAGGGCGTGAAGGTCTCCGCCCGCGTCCGCGAGCACAAGCTCGGCCCGAAGATCCACGTCCGCACGTACCAGCCGAAGAAGAGCAGCTCGCGCCGCATGGGCCATCGCTCGCGTCAGAGCGTGATCGAGATCGAGTCGATCTCGTTCGGCGCCAAGAGCGCCGCTGCCAAGGCCAAGGAGGCTGAGAATGGCGCATAAGAAGGGCCTCGGCTCCTCCAAGAACGGCCGCGACTCCCAGTCGAAGCGGCTCGGCGTCAAGGTCTTCGGCGGCCAGGCGATCCGAGCCGGCGGCATCATCGTGCGTCAGCGCGGCACGCGCTTCAACCCGGGTGCCGGCGTCGGGATCGGCGTCGATCACACGATCTTCGCGACCCAGGACGGCGTCGTCGAGTTCGGCCAGCGCCGGGGCAAGCGCTACATCTCGGTCGTCTCGGCCGAGGCCTGATCCGGGGAGCCGCCCGTGTTCTCCGACCGGGCGACGATCCACGTCGCAGCGGGTCGCGGCGGCGATGGCTCCGTGGCGTTCCGCCGCGAGAAGTACGTACCCCGCGGCGGCCCCTCCGGCGGTGACGGCGGCGACGGCGGCAGCATCGTGCTCGTCGCCGACTCCTCGCTGCGCGACCTGACGGCGGTGCGGCACCATCCGCACATCCGCGCCGCGGACGGCCGGGGCGGCGAGGGCTCGAACCGCACCGGCGCCACCGGCGACGACACCATCGTGCCCGTTCCCGTCGGCACGCAGGTGCTCGACGAGGAGGACACGATGCTCGTCGACCTCGCGCGTCCAGGCGCCAGCGCGGTGATCGCGCATGGCGGCCGGGGCGGCGCGGGCAACCGGCGCTTCCGCACCGCAGTGCGCCAGGCGCCGCGCACGGCCGAGCTGGGCGGGCTGGGGGAGGAGCTCACGCTCGTGCTGCAGCTCAAGCTGCCGGCCGACGCCGCGCTGCTCGGCTTCCCGAACATCGGCAAGTCCTCGCTGCTGCGCCGCGTCTCGAACGCCAAGCCGAAGGTCGCCGACTATCCGTTCACGACGATCGAACCGGTGCTGGGCGTGGTGGACCTCGCCGTCGACCGCCAGATCACGGTCATGGATGTGCCGGGCCTGCTCGAGGGTGCGGCCGAGGGACACGGGCTTGGGCTTGACTTCCTCGCCCATCTGGAGCGTGCGCGGCTGCTCCTGCACGTCGTCGACGCCGGTCTCGAGGTGGACGAGGCCGTGGCGGGCTTCGTCGCGATCCACGGCGAGCTCGAGCGCTACCAGGAGGACCTCGCCACGCGGCCGCGCATCGTCGTCCTCAACCGCATCGACCTGATTCCGGACGAGGACCGCGCTGCGCGCATCGCGGAGCTGACCGCGGCGCTCGACGCGCTCGGCGACGCACCGGCCATGCGCGACGTCGTGCGCGACGCGTCGACGGGTGCGATCGTGCTCGTGCCCGTCTCCTGCGCGACGGGCGAGGGCGTGCCCGAGCTGATCGGCACGCTCGCCCGCGTCATCCCCGAGCCCGAGCCGGAGCCCGAGGCGGAGGAGCGCCTCGCCCAGTACCTCGTCTATCGGCCGGGACGGTCCGGCGGCGGGCAGGTGCGCGTGCTGCGCGACGAGACGGGCGTGCGCATGGTCGGCACGCCGATCGAGGACGACGTGCAGCGCGCGACGGAGGAGCGGGCGGAGGAGCTGCTGCGCGACTACGTCGAGGAGCGCCGCCTCGCACCGCTCCTGGTTCGTGCCGGGGCGAAGAAGGGCATCGTCGTGAAGATCGGCGCGCGCGAGGTGCCGTTCCGTGTCTAGGCGCATCGGAGTGCTCGGGTCGCTGTGCAATCCGCCGCACGTCGGCCACGCGGCACTGGCGCGCTGCGCCGCCGCGCAGCTCGGCCTCGAACGCGTCCTCCTGATCCCCACGGGCGATCCCGTCCACCGCCCCGCACCGGCGGTTCCGCCGTCGGTGCGCCTGCTGCTGGCCGAGGCCGCCGCGGCCGACGAGCCGCTGCTCGAGGTCTCGTCGGTCGAGGTCGATCGGCCGGGCCCCTCGTACATGGCCGACACGCTGGAGCTGCTCGGGCTGCAGGTCGCCGGCGCGGAGCTCGTGCTGCTCCTCGGCGCCGACCAGTACGCCGAGCTCGACCGCTGGCACGACCCGGCCCGCATCCGCCGGACGGCCGCGATCGCCGTGGCGCCGCGCGACGAGGCCCCGATCGAGCTCGAGCCCGGGGTCGAGCTGATCGCGATGGAGCCGGTCGACGCCTCCAGCACCGTCATCCGCCGACGCATCGCCGACGGCGAGCCGATCGACGGGCTGGTCGCTCCCGCGGTCGCGCGCGCGATCGCCGAGCACGGGCTCTATCAGACGTGAAATCCGTGTTGCGCGCGTCCCAACGGGTGGTACGCTCATGACGTGGTCGGAGGAACGGACTGATCCGCTGAGCGACGCCGCTGTTCTCGCCGAGCAGGCCGCCGCGTACGGGGCGGAGAAGCTCGCGACGGACATCGTCCTGCTCGACATGCGCGGGGTCGTCGACTACACCGACTGGTTCGTCGTGATGAGCGGCCGCAACCCGCGCCAGGTGCAGGCGATCGCCGAAGAGGTCGCCTTCAAGATGAAGCAGGAGCAGGGGCTCCTGCCGGTGCGGACGGAGGGCATGAAGGAGGGCCAGTGGGTCCTGATCGACTTCGTGGACATCGTCGTCCACGTCTTCGATCCGGAGGCCCGCGAGCTCTACCGCCTCGACGAGCTGTGGGGGCAGGTGCCGCACCGCGACGTCGCCGAGGCGTAGCGGCGGCGCGCCCGCGCCGCATTGCTATCCTGCGGCTTCCCCGGGCCCATAGCTCAGCTGGGAGAGCGTCTGGCTGGCAGCCAGAAGGTCAGCGGTTCGATCCCGCTTGGGTCCACTTCCGTCTCGCGGTCAGGGCGCGTGCGCGGTGCGCAGCGCGTCCAGCAACCGCACCGCGGCCGCCGGATCGGCGTCGAACGCGTCGAGCACGATGCGCTCCTCCGCATCGAAGTGCACCGAGATCAACGCGTGCAGCTCGAACAGCAGCTCCTGCACCTCGGGGACGTCATCGGCGGCGGCCCGCTCCAGGCGCTCGATGCGCGCCACGATCGCCGCATGGTCGTGCCGCATCGTCGCCGCGGCGCCGGGCCGGCCGATCAGCTCCTCCCACGCGGGGTAGAGGACGGCCTCCTCGACCCGCGCGTGCGGCACCAGCGTGTCCCGCAGGAACGCCAGCGCGGCGGCGATCGCCGCCGCACGCTCCTCGAAGTCCATCGTCAGGAACATGCGTGCGGTCGACCGCAGGGCGTCGATGGGCTCGACGAGGTCGGCGTGCTCGGCGCGGAGCGGGGCGGTGGGGGAGGCCATGGAGGCAGTCTCCCGGGCAGGGCGCATCGCCGTTCCGTGCTTTCCCCCATCCCGCCGTCGGCCGGGCGTCGGGCGCTCAGCCGCTGACCGGCTCCGCGTCGGGCGCGTCGACGTCGACCGTGTCGATCTCGGCGTCGGCCGGAAGCGTCGGGCCGAACTCCGCGGCGCCGCGCGTGCGCCGCTGCTGGCGCCACATGACGAGCGCCGGGATCAGCGCCGCTGCGACCATCGCCATCGACCACCAGTAGGCGGTGCCGAACGCATCGGCCACGCGGTCGCTCATCACGGCGCGCTGCGCCGCGCTCATCGCCTGGGCGGCCGCCTCCCCGCCGGCGCCCCCGAAGGCCGCATCGATCTCGCGCTGGAGGATCACCGCGAGGACGGCGACGCCGATCGCGCCGCCGATGCGCTGGAGGACGTTGAGCATCGGCGTGGCCCGCGGCACCTCGTGGTGGTCGAGCAGCGCGTAGGCGCTCGCCATCGTCGGCATCAGCGTGAAGCCGAGACCCACGCCGCGCACGAGCAGCGCGAGCGCGAGCCACCAGTACGGCGTCGAGCCCGTCACGAGCGCGAACGGCACGGTTCCCACGAGCAGGACGAGCAGGCCGGCGGTGACGACGGGGCCGCCGCCGTAGCGGTCGGTCAGCGCGCCCGACCAGCGCATCGCGGCCGCCGCGCCGATGCCCTGCGGCGCCAGCAGGAGCCCGACGTCGATCGCACTGAGGCCGCGATCCACCTGGTAGTACAGCGGCAGCAGGATCATCCCGCCGAAGAGCGCGGCGCCGGCGAGCGCCATCGTGATGGTCGCGGCCGCGAAGCCGCTGCCGCGCAGCAGGCGCACGTCGACGACGGGGAAGTCGTGGCGCCACGAGCGCAACGCGAACAGCGTGGTCAGCAGCATCCCTGCGGCGAGCGTGCCGAGCGCGCGCCAGACCAGGATCTGCCCCGTGGCGGCGATCTCGCTGAGCCCGTACACGACGAGGGCGACGCCCGGCGAGAGCAGGAGCAGGCCAGGGACATCGAGGCGGCCGGCGTGCTCGTGATGCCCGGTCGCGCGGTCGTCGGCCATGCGTCGCTGCGCGAGCACGAGGCCGAGCAGGCCGAACGGGACGTTCACGTAGAACAGCCACGACCAGCTGAGGTGCTCCACGATCACGCCGCCGAGCAGCGGGCCGAACACGGGCGCGAGCAGCATCGGCACGCCGACGACGCTCATCACGCGGCCCATGTTCCGTGGTCCCGCGGCCTGCGCCAGCGTGATGATGCCGATCGGCATGATCATCCCGCCCGCGAGGCCCTGGAGCACGCGGAACGCGATCAGCGAATCGGCGCTCCAGGCCAGGCCGCAGAGGACGCTCGCGGCGATGAAGGCGGCGACGGAGGCCATCCACGTGCGCTTGGCGCCGAAGCGCTCCGCGGCCCAGCCCGTCAGGGGGATCACGGTGGCGAGGGCGAGCAGGTAGGCCGTCGAGACCCACTGGATCTGCGACAGCGGTGCGTGGAGGTCGCGCGACAGCGTGTCGAGGCCGACGTTGATGATCGTCGTGTCGAGGATCGACATGATCGCGCCGACGATGACGACGATGGCGACGGCGCGGACTTCAGGGGCGAGGCGGCGGGTGTCGGTCGCGTCGGCCATCGTGCCGCCAACGCTACCCGATGCCCGGCGCCATTCCGGGTCCTACACGGACGATGCAGCGGGTGCTCCCGCAAATATGCCGTAGGCTTTGCGTGTTCGGGAGTGCACGCTGCCGGACTCCGATGTCCCCCGCTCGGAGGAGCCATGGCCAACGTCTCGTACACCCTCAACGTCAATGGCGTGAACTACCCCGTGTCGGCGCCCAGCGGGACGCCGCTCCTGTGGGTGCTCCGCGACATCCTCGGCCTGACCGGCACGAAGTACAGCTGCGGCATCGAGAAGTGCTTCGCCTGCTCCGTGATGGTCGCCGGCCAGGTCGAGCACGCGTGCGTCTTCGACGCCACCTCCGCCGTCGGCAAGCCGATCGTCACGATCGAGGGTCTCAACGCCGTCAACCCGAAGCTGCAGCAGGCGTGGATCGACGAGCAGGTGCCGCAGTGCGGCTACTGCCAGTCGGGCATGCTCGTCGCCGCGGCCGGGCTGCTCAAGAACGTCCCCAAGCCGACGGACTCCGACATCGACTCCTACATGACCAACATCTGCGCGTGCGGGACGTACCCGCGCGTGAAGAAGGCCATCAAGCGCGCGGCGGGGATCTGATCATGCGCCACGCTCCCTCGCACGACGCTCCCGCGGGCGACGAGGCCAGCATCGCCGACGTCTCGCGCCGCTCGGTCCTCGGCGCCGCCGCCGT
>JBPCSR010000093.1:0-3732 GCA_051006935.1 Gaiellales bacterium | reverse complement strand
CCTTCATCGCGACCGCGCGGACGCGGCCTTCGACGTCGGCCAGCACCTCGGGGTCGCTGAGCGGGGCCGCGCCGCGGGCATGCCGGCCCTCGGGGCGCAGGATGAACCATGTCGCCTTGCCGCCCGGCAGGTCGAACTTCAAGGGCGCGGCGGTCTGGCCGTCCGCCAGGTCGCGGACCGCCGCCACGACGCGTTCGTTCAGGTCGTCGACGTTGCGCCAGCCGGCGTCGCCACCCTTGGCCGCGAAGTCGTCCGCGCTCACCAGCTTGGCCACGTCGGCGAAGGTCTCGACCTTCGCGCCCGCCGGGGCGACCACGCGATGCCTGGCCAGCGTGGTCGCGATCTTCTCCGGGTGGGCGATCGCCTCGGCCCAATCGGCGGCCCGGCGGCCGGCCTCCTCGACGCTTTCGGCCGCGCCCTGGACGATGGTGATCTGGCGGAGGCGCACCTGGTCGCCGCGGGTGAAGAGGGCGAGGTTCTTCTCGTAGAATTCCCGGGCGCGGCCGGGGCCCACCTCGGTCGCGGTGCGCCGGATCTGACCGACCATGAATTCGAAGATGATGCGTTCCTCGATGAACTTGCGGTAGGCGAGCGGCGTCATCCCGCCGGCGCGCAGCGCGGCCACGAACCGGTTGCGGTCGCCCGCGTGGTCGCGGCGGATCGTCTCCTCGATGTCGGCGTCGATGTAGGAGGCGGGCAACCGCCCGGTGCCGGCCTTGAACTCCGCGATCACCAGCTGGCGGTCCGCCATGCTCTCGAGCGTCTCGCGACTGGCGCGCTCCAACGCCTTGAAGAACTCCTCGTCGGACTTCGCCCCGGCGCGGATCTGCGCCGCGACCGGCTCCATCTGGCGGCGGATGTCCGACAGCGTGATGACGGCGCCGGCGGCGGTGCCGAGGACGCGGTCGCTGTTCGTCTCCGTCCAGCGTTGGGCGGCGGTCTCCTCCAGCGTGGGCTTGCGCAACTGGGCCGACACGGTGGTGGCGGTCAGGAGGACGGCGGTGGCGGCGAGGCGGAGCTTCATCGGTCGGAGGGCGCGGGCAGCCGCGACAGGAAGCCGCGGATTTCCCTCAGTTTCCGCAGGGGGTCCTTCACGGTCAAGCGGGGAAACCGGTTACCCACCAGGATCGGTTCCGGCGCCCGCCCGCGGCCGACCGCGAGGCAGCGGAGCACGGTCTCGTCGGTCGTGACCGCGACGACGCCCTTCGCCTCCGCGAGGCAGCGGATCTCGGCAAGGCTCAGCAGCGCCTCGGCCTCGGGCGGCAGCCGCCCATACCGGTCCTGGAGCGAGGCGCGCAGCTCCGCGACCTCGGCCCCGTCCAGCGCCAGCGCGACGCGGCGGAACGCCTCGATGCGCAGGCGCGTCTCGGGGATCCAGTCCGAAGGCAGGGTCGCGGTCAGCAGCGGGACGTCGCCGGCGCCGCTGTTGGTCTGCTCCGTCCCGAGCGCGGCCCGGGTGTGGTCGATGAAGTCGAGGCGCACCTCGCAACGGTCGACGAGGACCCCCTTGTCGCCGCGCAGCTTCGCGACGCTCCGGCGCAGCAGCTGGCAGTAGAGGTCGAAGCCCACCGTCGCGACGTGGCCGCTCTGCGCCGCCCAGAGGATGTTGCCGGCGCCGCGCAGCTCGAGGTCGCGCATGGCGATGCGGAACCCGGCGCCGAGCTGGTTGTACTGCCGGATGGCCGAGAGGCGCCGGTGCGCCGTGCCGACGAGCTCGGCGTGCCGGTGCAGGAAAAGGTAGGCGTACGCCTGGCGGTTGAAGCGGCCGACGCGTCCGCGCAGCTGGTAGAGCTGCGCCAGCCCGAAGCGATCCGCGCCCTCGATGATCAGGGTGTTGCAGTTCGGGATGTCCAGGCCGGTCTCGATGATGGTCGTGCACACGAGCACGTCGAACTCGCCGGCGACGAAGGCCGACATGACCTCCTCGAGCTGGCCGGCCGGCATCTGGCCGTGGCCCACGATGATGCGCGCCTTGGGCAGCAGCGCCGCGAGGCGCTCGGCGACGGCCTGGATCGTCTCGACGCGGTTGTGCAGGTAGAAGACCTGGCCGCCCCGCGCGAGCTCGGCCTTCACCGCGTCGCGTACCAGTTTCTCGTCGTAGCTGCGCACGATGGTGCGGATGGGCAGGCGCTCGCGGGGCGGGGTCTCGATGACGCTGAGGTCGCGGGCGCCGACGAGCGCGAGGTACAGCGTGCGCGGGATGGGTGTCGCGCTCATGGCGAGCACGTCCACCTCGGTGCGCAGCTGCTTGAGCCGCTCCTTGTGGCGCACGCCGAACCGGTGCTCCTCGTCGATGATGACGAGGCCGAGCCTGCCGAACCGGGTGCCATCCGCGAGCAGGGCGTGCGTGCCGACGACGACGTCGACGGCGCCCGCCTCGGCGCGCGCCCGGACGGCCGCCTTCTGCTTGGCGGTGCGGTAGCCGCTCAGCAGCTCCACGGAGACGGGCCAGCGCGCGAGGCGTTCCCGGAAACTCTCGAAGTGCTGCTGGGCCAGCACGGTGGTGGGCGCGAGGATCGCGACCTGCCGGCCGCCGAGCACGCACTTGAACGCGGCCCGCAGGGCGACCTCGGTCTTGCCGAAGCCGACGTCGCCGCTGACGAGGCGGTCCATCGGGGCGGCCCGTTCCAGGTCGGCCTTCACCTCGGCGATCGCGCGGGCCTGGTCGGGCGTCTCGCGGTGCGGGAAGGAGCGCTCGAACTCGCCCATCCAGGCGTTGTCGGCGTCCTTGGGGTGAGCGATGCCGGGCTGCGAGGAGCGCGCGGCCTGCATGGCCAGCAGCTGCGCCGCGAGGTCGGCGGTGGCTTTCTCCGCCGCCTTGCGCGACTTCTCCCAGCCGCCCCCGCCGAGCTTCGAGAGCTTGGGCGCGGCGCGACCGATGCCGATGTAGCGCGTGAGGAGGTGCGCTTCCCGGACGGGGAGGTGCAGCCTCGACTTCTCGGCGAACTCGAGCCCGATGAAGTCCTCGGTGCGCCCCGCGTGCTCATGGGCCTTGATGCCCCGGAAAAGGCAGACGCCTTGGGTGGCGTGCACGAGCGCGTCGCCGTCGGCGAGCTCGCCGAAGTCGAGCGCGCGCCCGACGGCGGCGCGGATCGCGGTCCGTCGCCGGGGCAGGACGGCGAGCGGGCGTCTGCGTCGGCCGAACAGCTCGCGCTCGGTGAGCAGCAGCAGGCCGTCCTTCAGGAGCCCGGGCAACCGGCCCGGCGCGATGACCACGCCGCCGCCGAAGCGGCCGGGCAGGACGCGCGGGGCGAAGCCGCGGATCTGCGCGGCGGCGACGTCGGCCTGCAGGCGGTCGACCGAGCCGGCGGTGTCGCCGGCCAGGAGGCAGGGTCGGCCGTCCTTGGCCAGGGAGGCCGCGGCCCGCAGCAGGGCGCCCCGCGCGTCGGCGTTGTCGGCGGCCGCGCCGATGAGCAACGCTTCCGCCGGCGCGGACTCCAGCGCCTGCGCGGCATAGCCGGCCGGAGCGTCGTCCGTCTCCTCGAGCACGAGCTCCGCGACCGGCCCCGCGTGGACTTCGGCGCACAGGACGTCCTCCTGGCAACGGTCGACGGACACGATCAACGCGTCGGCGGGGAGATGGCGGAAGAAGGGCGCCTCCGGGGCCGAGCCGGAGTCGTCGCGCGGCGCGCAGATGACCAGGCCGTCGACCTCGCCCTCGCTGCGTTGCGTCGCCGGGTCGAACGGCCGGAGGGATTCGACGACGTCGCCGAAGAGGTCGAGGCGCACGGG